>DAOWIC010000245.1 GCA_030641085.1 Calditrichota bacterium | reverse complement strand
CGTATGACGACGATTTGCCCATGTTCGAGTTCGAGCCCACCCCGGACAATCGATGGCTGGTGGGTGCCTGCTACTTCAAACCAGTACTGATTACACTTGATTTGGAGACTTTGGACATCGTAAGAGTGCTCGATTTTCGGGCAACATACGGAAGAGGAATGGGCTTCTTGACCTGCCAGAATGGTCTTTAATTGACCGGGTAGCCGAGTTGCGGGATCCATCGTCAAGCGCTACGTTTCAGAAACCCCACCATAACTGGCGACCCACCCCAGCGTAGGCATTTGATTTATCAAATGCTTTATCCGAGACCTTGATAAATCAAGGCCCTACGGTCCCCTCTTCTCACGAGTAGGTCAAGACCCTTGCGGTCCTGACGTGTTGTTGGGAGCACAAGGCCCCCTCAGTTCTCAGTCAGGATTTCGTCGTCGTATTCGATCTCAAAACGGAGCTTGTGCTTCGCCTCCTCCTGCGCCAGCGACAGGAAAAGCTCCTTTAGTGCCGGATCATCGGTGGTGCCGGCCAGATCGAGGTAGAGCTTGAAGGCCGCTTTCTCGGCTTTCATGGCGATAATCAGCGCCTGCTGGTAGGATAGGTCGCCCGACGGCTGCACGTCGGACACGGTCTCGCCGATTTTGAGATCCATCACTTTGGCACCGGACGCATGAAGCTGCTTGCCCTCTTTGACCGCCATCAGCTTCGCCATGTGGCCCATCTCTTCGCGGGCAAAACCCTCAAAGACTTCTTTCATCCCCTTGCGACCCATCTTCACGGCCAGATCGTTGTAGAACTGGGCCGCCTCCTCTTCCTTTGCGATAGCAAAATCGAGAACCTTATCGACAGAATCCAAACTCATATGTTCCTCCAGATGGCTGTTTGGGGCGGCGAATCGCGTTTCCCGCCCGCTCTATTTTCATATATGTATCGTCGTTATCTGCGTGGGCCGGCACCTACGGTTTGTGTCCGAGCCGGTCGAGAATCTCCATCGATATTTCCTCGATCGCCCGCCGGGTAACGTCGATCGTATCCCATTCCTGGCTGGCGAACAACTGCCGACAGTAACGGTGTTCGGCGCGGATCTCGCGCAGATCGAAATAGCTGCTCAACTCCGCCTGCGACTGGGTCGAGTGCGCCAGGTAGGTCAGACGTTCTTCCCGCACGTGCAGCAAAACCTCCGGCATCATCATCAGGCCGAAGACTTTGCTTTTTTTGACCGGCGCGATTTGGTCCAGCAGATGGCGGGTCATGCCCTCGTCGGCCACCACCGGGATGTTGGCTACTTTCATGCCGAAATTGCACGCCAGGTACATACTGATCGGTGTCTTGCACGTGCGCGACAGGCCCACCAGCACCAGGTCGGCTTGGTTGATAAACGAACCGCGCCCGTCATCATGCTCCACCGTGTAACCGATAGCGTCGATCTTGCGATAATATCGCTCGTCGATAATCTGAAGGATACCCGGCTCGTAATTGGGGTGCACGCCGAGGAACTTTGACATCGTTCCCAGCATCGGTTCCAGAACATTCAGGTGCAGAATCGAGCGTGCCGAAAGCTGTTGGTGCAGGTAATGGGCAAGGTCTTCGGAGATTATCGAAAAGATTACGAGATACTCGTCCTCGATTACCTTCAGGATAGCATCGATCGTTTTCTTGTCGCGCACCTGTTGGTAGATATCGGCAATCGAATACTCGACCCCGTTCTTGGAATACTGCGCCAGCACCGCATCCATCAGACGTTTGGCCGTCTTACCGGTGCCATCTGACATGATGATTATCTTATTTTCGTCGCTCATGGTATTCATCCCCGAATCCTGCCTCTCCCTTCTGCCAGCCTGAGGACATTATAAACAACGAGGACCGTAATAACAACCCCCGCCGGCGGATTCACCGGCGGGAGTATTATTGTCACAGTTCAATTCAACGGCTGAGGCCGGCACGGTCAATGAGTACAGAGGTACTCGTGAATCGAGCGCGCCGCCTTGCGACCGGCCCCCATCGCCAGAATCACCGTGGCCGCGCCGGTGACAATATCCCCGCCGGCCCAGATCCGTTCGCGCGAGGTCTGCCCGGTCTCTTCATCGGCCTCGATATTGCCCTTCTTGCCCATCTCCAGACCGGGCGTGGTCGAGGCGATCAGCGGGTTGGGGCTGTTGCCGATAGCGCAGATAACCGCGTCCATCGGCAGGGTAAAATTGGAACCTTCCACCGGGATCGGCCTACGCCGTCCGGAGGAATCCGGCTCACCCAGTTCCATCCGCAGGCATTCGATCTCCTTCACCCAGCCGTTTTCGTTGCCGATATAGCGCAGCGGCAGCGTGAGGAATTCGAAAATTACGCCCTCTTCCTCGGCGTTTTCGATCTCTTCCAGCCGGGCCGGAAGTTCCTGTTTGGAGCGTCGATACATAATACGCGCTTCTGCGCCCAGGCGCAGAGCTGTGCGGGCGCAGTCCATGGCGACATTACCGCCGCCCATCACCGCCACCCGTTTGTGCGATTTGATCGGGGTGTGATATTCCGGGAAGCTGAAACCTTTCATCAGGTTCATACGCGTCAGGTACTCGTTCGCTGAATAGACACCGTTCAGGTTCTCGCCGGGGATATCCATAAACCAGGGCAGCCCGGCTCCGGAACCGATAAAGATGGCGTCATATTCATCGAGCAGGCTGTCGATCTTTCGCGTCTTCCCGACCACGAAATCGGTCACAATCTCCACTCCGAGGCTACCCAGGTATTCCACCTCGCGACTGACAATCGCCTTGGGCAGGCGAAATTCCGGGATACCGTAAATAAGCACGCCGCCCATTTTATGCAGCGCCTCGAAGATAGTGACCTTGTGGCCGAGTTTGATCAGGTCGCCGGCGACCGTCAGACCGGCCGGTCCGCCGCCAACCACCGCCACCTTCTTACCGGTGGGCAATTCCATCGGCGGAATCTCCAACTCGCCCTGGGCGGCCTCCCAGTCGGCGAGGAACCGCTCCAGTCGGCCGACCGCTATCTGGCCCTCCTTCTTGACAAGCACACAGGTCTCCTCGCATTGCTCTTCCTGCGGGCAGACCCGGCCGCAGACAGCGGGCAGGCAGTTCTTGTCCTTAAGGACTCTCGCGCCCTCGGCGAAGTTCCCCTCGGCGATACACTTTATAAAGCCGGGGATATTGATCTCGACCGGGCAATTGGAAACACATTTCGGTTTGGGGCACTGGATACACCGTTTGGCTTCTTCGACTGCCGTCTGCGCGGTATATCCGAGGGCAACCTCGTTGAAATTGTGGCTCCGTACTTCGGGCGCCTGTTTGGGCATCTCCCTTCTTCTGAGATCCAGCGGCTTTCTCTTAGGCTTATCACTCATAACGTGTCTTCCTGAACTTGGGCTGCATGTTCTTCGCACCTGCTGGTTCTCAGCGGAACCACTTCCTCATTCATGTATTGCTTGCGCCGTTGCAGCAGCTCGTCCCAATTTACCTCGTGACCGTCAAAATCAGGACCGTCAACACAGGCGAACTTGGTTG
>DAOWIC010000017.1 GCA_030641085.1 Calditrichota bacterium | reverse complement strand
GGCCAGCGACACCCGTTCAGATTCGATTCCGAAATACTTGTATCGCTCGGCGTCACCATCGGTTTTGAAGAA
This sequence comes from Calditrichota bacterium, assembly GCA_030641085.1. Classification (GTDB taxonomy): domain Bacteria; phylum Zixibacteria; class MSB-5A5; order GN15; family FEB-12; genus DAOWIC01. The sequence goes on along the minus strand of DAOWIC010000017.1, from coordinate 2,719 downwards.
GAAATGGTCATACGTACGAAGCAATTTCCCCAGAGAGCGACGAATCAACTTGTACTTACCGAACGCCTTTTCGCTCATCCGTGCGTTGACTAAGAGAACCGGTATCTTCCGATCAGCCGCCTCGGTAATCAGGTTAGGCCAGATTTCGGTCTCGGCCAGTACCAGCATTCTCGGTTTGACGGCGTCGAGCGTGCGTCGCACGATGGCCGGTGAATCGAATGGAAAATAGGACAGCGAAAAGTTGTCTTGCGTGAACAACTTCAGAGCCATGGCGAAGCCGGCTTTGGTCATGGCCGTGATATGAATCCTGAGCGACGGCTCCTCGTGCAGGAGAAAGTCAACGAGGTAGCTGATAACACGCACCTCGCCGACCGAGGCTGCGTGCAGCCAGATATCGTTGGGCCCGCTTCCGGCAGTCAGGCCCAGCCGCCCTTTCCATAGCAAACTGCCCCGGTCGGCCTGAATCCGGCCGTACGGGTAGCAGCTCATATGTATCAGCCTTGCGGCAAATTTATACAGACCCAGCATTTTACTTTTCCATCAGGACAGGTATTCGGCGATCAGTTCTGCGGCTCGTCGCGATGCTCCCGTCCCGCCCAGCATCTGCGGCACCCTGCGCAGTTTCTCTACCACGCTGTTATAATATGCCTCATCATTATAGAGCTTTTCAAGTTCCGCCATCATCTTTTCCGGCGAGGCATCGCTTTGAATCAACTCCGGCACCGCCTTCTCCCCCAGCACCAGATTGACCAAGCCGATTTTATCCAGCTTGATCAGCCTTTTGGCGATATGATAAGTGATCGAGCCCGTCTTATATACGACGACCATCGGTCGGCCGATAATGGCCGCTTCGAGCGTAGCCGTTCCAGAGGCGGTCAACACCAGGCTGCTTTCGGCGACCGCGCGCCGGGCGTCATCGTAAACCAGCTCGACATTATCCGTCCTAAATTCTTCGATATACTTCTCGTAATCGAAACGGCCCTTCACTGCTGCGACCACCGCTGTCGTTCCGTACTTTTTGTTGAACATCCGCACCGCGCGCAACATCGGCAGCAACATCCGCTCGATCTCCTGCGGTCGGGAGCCGGGCATGAGGCACAGTCGGTTTTTTTCAGGCACCGGCGACGCGATATATTCGGCGGGGATATCTTCAAGCAGATAGTGCCCGACAAATTTGCTCTCGACCCCGTGCTCGCGGAAAAATCGCTCCTCAAACGGCAGGATCACCAGCACCCGGTCGATCAGCTTGCGGATCTGGTGGACGCGCTTCTTGTGCCACGCCCATACCTGGGGGGTGATATAGTAGACGATTGGAATCCCGAGCGGTTTGATCCGTTCGGCCAGACGCAGGTTGAATCCGGGATAGTCAATCAGGATGACGCAGTTTGGTTTGGTTTGCCTGATTTCATCGACACTGCTACTAAGCAGGCGTTTGAAAAATCGAGCCTGTTTGGCAACCTCCCAGAATCCGAGCACCGCCAGATCATCCGGCTCGGCCAGTTGCCGCTGTCCCAGCTTTTTCAGCCGCGCGCCGCCGAGACCGGCAAGATTAATCGATCCGGTCAACTCGGTCAGCGACTGTATCAGCCGCGCGGCGGCATTGTCGCCCGAGGGATCCCCGGCTGAAAGAAATAACGACGCTTCTTCCATTTACGTCGTTTCCGTCTCCAGCATGCCGGCCAGCGATTCGCGCCCGATTCGTTCCACCTCCAGCGCCACCCGCAACGCCTCGGTCGCTTCGTCGATTGTAACCGCCACCGGCCGTTCTCCTGCCACCGCCTGAAGGAACGCCTTCAGTTCCGCGCCGAGCATATCCTCGCCCGTGTCCGCCTTCTTCTGGTAGACAATCTCCTTGTCCGACTTGCCCAGCGGAACACGCATCCCTTCGGTGTCGTTGGTACCGTCGGCCAGACGATAGATATCGGCCTGCTTTTTGGCCAGGTCGAGCGAGTAATAGCCCGATTGCTGGAAAATCCTGAGCTTGCGCATCGCATTGAGCGATATCCTCGAGGCGGTCAGGTTGGCCACTGCGCCGTTTTCGAAAGTCAGCCTCGCGTTGGCGATATCGGTCTGTTCCGAAATCACCGAGACCGCTGAGGCCTGAATATCGGCCACCTTGGTTCCGACCAGCATCAGGGTCAGGTCGATATCATGAATCATCAGATCAAGCACGACCGCGACATCGGTGCCGCGCGGGTCGAAAGCTGCCAGACGGTGTGCTTCGATAAAGGCGGGCCGGATGTTTTGTTGCGCCAGACCGGTGATCGCCGGATTGAACCGTTCGATCTGACCGACTGTCACCGTCACCTTATGTTTCTGCGCCAGTTGCTTGAGTTTGTTCGCTTCGTCTAATGTGGTCGTGATCGGCTTCTCTATCAGGCAATGAATGCCCTGCTCGATCAGGTATGACGTAACCTCGTAGTGTGTGCTGGTCGGCACCACCACCGACACCGCCTCGACCGCCCGCGCCAGTTCTTCGAGCGAGTCGAAAGCGGTGATTTCGTATTCCGAGGCGTATTTCTGCGCCTTCTCCGGATCGGTATCATACAGCCCGACCAGTTGCGAGCTCTCGATTTGCGAGAGCCATCGCAGATGATGTCGCCCCAGTGCCCCCACGCCTACTACGGCGGTCTTTATTTTGCTCATCTTTATCTGAATCCTGCTTTTATTGGACCACGATTTCTCACTGTCGTCTTGTAGGTCGGGTTCCGGAGGGTGC
>DAOWIC010000288.1 GCA_030641085.1 Calditrichota bacterium | reverse complement strand
GAAGAGATTACCCTGGTGGTTCAGGTCAATGGCAAGCTGCGTGACCGAGTTACGGTGCCGGTGTCCATCACTGAAGACGAAGCCAAACAGACGATCGCGGCTCCGCTTTATTTCGGCGCCATGATGGTGCGCCATGACAAAGCCGATGCCTCCGTGGCCGGTTCGATCAACACCACCGGCGATGTCATACGGGCGGCGATCCAGGTGATCGGCCTCAAGGAGGGCATCAGCACGGTCTCGAGTTGCTTCATGATGACGGTCCCGAAGTACCGCGACGAGCATGGCAAAGTTTTCCTGTATGCCGACGGCGCGGTTGTTCCGAATCCGAACGCAAAACAATTGGCCTCGATTGCGGTCTCGACCGCCGATACGATGAAAAACCTGCTCGGCATGGATCCGAAAATCGCGCTGCTGTCGTTTTCAACAAAAGGCTCCGCCAAGCACCGGGACGTGGACAAGGTTCTGGAGGCGTACGAGATTCTCAAGCGCGATTATCCCGAGTTGAAGGTTGACGGCGAGCTGCAGGTCGACGCTGCCATCGTGCCCGAAGTGGCCGCCAAGAAAGCGCCCGGATCGGAAATCGGCGGCGAAGCCAATATCCTGATCTTCCCCGATCTCGATGCCGGGAATATCGCCTACAAACTGACTCAAAGATTAGCCAATGCTACAGCCACCGGCCCGATTATCCAGGGACTGGCCAAACCAGCCAACGATCTGTCCCGCGGCTGTTCGGCTGAAGATATCGTCGATGTAACAGCCATTGCTGTTTTAATGAAAGGGTAAGCGATGAGCGTCAGTCTATTAGCCCGAGAAATCAAGGAATCTCCGACTCTGAAGCTGAACGAAACCGCCCGAATCCTGCGCGAAAAGGGAGAACCGGTCATCCATCTCGGATCGGGTGAGCCGAAAAGCAAAGTTCCCCTCGACGCCATCCTGAGTTGTGCGGCCAAGCTCAGAACAGCGGACATCCGATACACGCCGACCGAGGGCATCCCGGCTCTCCTGAAGGCGATCATTCGCTACACCGAGGAGAGCTACAACAAGGTGATCGGCCCGGAGAATGTCCTCGTCTCCAGCGGCGCCAAACAGGCGCTGTACACGCTGCTGATGGCCATCATCAATCCCCAGGATGAAGTGATCATCACCGCCCCCTACTGGGTCAGCTACCCGGAAATCGTGAAGATGGTCTACGGTATCCCGGTGATCGTGAAAGCCGAGGATGGCCGCTTCCATCCACGCATGGAAGATATCCTGCAAAACGTCGGATCGTACACCAAGGCGATCATTCTCAACTCGCCCAACAACCCGTCGGGCGAGGTCTACTCCGAGGAGTTCATCGGCGAGATAGTCGAGTTCTGCGAAAAGAAGGGCATCTACCTCATCATGGACGACATCTACCAGAAGTTGATCTTTGATGATCGTAGTCCGGTCTCCTGCTATAAGTTCTCGAAGGACAACTCCGACTCCTCCAAACTGGTTGTTATCAACGGTGTCTCAAAAATGTACGCCATGACCGGCTTCAGGATCGGCTGGACAATCGCCAACCGCAAACTGACCGAGGCGATGATCAATGTCGCCGCCCAGAACACCTCCTGCCCGTCGATTGTCTCCCAGACCGCGGCCACGGGAGCGCTTAGCGGCGTGCAGAGTTCGGTCGAGGCGTTGCGGCTCTTCCTTGAGAATAACCGCAATATCATGGTCAACGAACTGAAGTCGTTTGCCGGCATTAAGATCACTCCGCCGGCCGGTACTTTCTACTGCCTGCCCGATTTCAGTGCCTATCACATGAAATCCACCGAGCTATCGCAGTTCCTGGTTGACAAGGCCCTCGTCGTAACAGTCCCCGGTGTCGAGTTCGGCATGGAGGGCCACCTGCGGCTCAGCTATTGCGGCTCGGTCAAAGACATTACAGACGGCATCGCCCGCATCAAGTGGGCGCTCGATCCCGATTCACCCAACGAAATCTATATTGGCGACCGCAAATGCAGGAGGGATTGGAAATGACCCAGTACATCATTGATGTCAAGACCCCGGCGCAGGGTCAGGCCAAGGCTGTCAGGAGCGAATACGGTTTGAAAAATCACGGCCTGAGAAACCTCCACAATGTGTACTGGAATCTGCCCGCCGAGTCGCTTTACGAGGAGATCATCTTCCGCAACGAGGGCAAGATTTCGCACATGGGACCGGTGGTTGTCAATACCGGCAAACATACGGCCCGCTCGGCCAATGACAAATTTGTCGTTAAGGAGCCGGACAGCGAGGAGCAGATCTGGTGGGGCGAGTATAACCGACCCTTCAGCGTGGACAAATTCAACCTGGTTTACCAGCGTCTGCAGGGATATCTCCAGGGGCGTGATCTGTTCGTCCAGGACTGTTACGCCGGGGCCGACCCGGAGTACCGGATGCCGGTTCGAGTGATTACCGAGCTGGCCTGGCACAGCCAGTTCGTCCGCTGCATGACCATCCAGCCGGAAACCCACGACGAACTGCGGCAGTTTGTCCCGGAGTTTACCTTCATCTCGATTCCGTCGTTTAAAGGCATGCCGGAGATCGACGGCACTCTCTCGGAGACCTTCATCCTGCTCAATTTCGACCAGCGGCTGTGCATTATCGGCAACTCCGGCTACGGCGGCGAGATCAAAAAGTCAATCTTCACGGTGATGAACTACATGCTCCCGCTTCGGGGGGTGCTCAGCATGCACTGCTCGGCCAACGTCGGTGACGATGGCGCGGTTGCCCTCTTTTTCGGCCTTTCGGGCACCGGTAAAACGACCCTTTCAGCCGACCCGAAACGCCAACTGATCGGTGATGACGAGCACGGCTGGAGTGACGAAGGTATCTTCAACATCGAAGGCGGTTGCTATGCCAAGGTGATCGCCCTCTCGCCCACCGCCGAGCCGCAGATCTACGCCTGCACCCGCAAATTCGGTACTATTCTGGAGAATGTCGTTTTTGATCCGGTCACGCGCTTTCTGGACCTCGATGACGAACGGCTGACCGAAAACACCCGCTGTGCCTATCCGCTGGAATACATTGACAACGCTTTGCAGGAAGACAGCGCCGGTCATCCGAAGAACGTCATCATGCTGACTTGCGACGCCTCAGGCGTAATGCCGCCGATTGCAAAGCTGACTCCGGACCAGGCGATGTACCATTTCATTTCCGGCTACACCTCCAAGGTGAGTGGAACCGAGGTCGACCTGGGCCAGGAGCCGGAAATCACGTTCTCGGCCTGCTTCGGCGCGCCGTTCATGGTGCACCATCCGTATCACTACGCCGAAATGCTCAAGAACAAGATTCTCAAGCACGGTGCCAATTGCTGGCTGGTCAACACCGGCTGGACCGGTGGCCAGTACGGTATCGGAAAGCGGATGTCGATTCACCACACTCGCGCCCTGTTGAACGCGGCGCTGGACGGCAAGCTGCTCGATGTCGAGTTCTACACTGATCCGGTTTTCGGTTTCGAAGTACCGAAACATTGCGAAGGCGTACCTGATAAGGTCCTTAACCCGGCCGACACCTGGGATGACAAGCCGGCTTACGAGGATAAGTATCTTCAGCTCGCCTCGCTGTTTGTTGAAAACTTCAAGAAATTCCGTGACGGCTGCCCGGCCGAAATTGTCAAGGCCGGACCCAACCGTGACGTGAAACTGAATCTGAAATAGAATCGTATGCCTCCGCCATAATCTTGCTGAAAGTGGCGGAGGCCTTTTTTAGATAACGAGTCCGACCGGAGCCTCGACCGACCCGGCCCGATTGGAACTCGGGGGTTGACCGCCATATCCGAACTTTT
>DAOWIC010000207.1 GCA_030641085.1 Calditrichota bacterium | reverse complement strand
GGAACGGAGCAGGGCATGGACCGGATAATCGCCGCCTTCAAAGTATCCGATATTAACGCGCCGGGGGGCATCGGCGCCCCACAATTGCTGCCCCGATGACAGAATCAGGGCGAGAAGGATGATTGCCGTCTTTGTCTTATTGCCGAACATAGCTGATTACCTGCATTGAAAATTGGTGGCTCACACGGGCCAATAATATGTTATTTCGAGTCGCAATTAAAGAAAAATCTTTTGCCGCTTGCCAACCCGGCGGAAACTCGGTTACTAATACGTTGACCGGGACCATGGTTGAAAGGAATGCGAGGCGAAGCTATACGGTTGCTCATAGTCCAGAAAGATATCAACGACACCGATTGGGAAGCCCATCTGGCCGGGGCGGATCTCTCCGCAGTCGACCTGGTCTGTTTCGGCGAACTGGCCGCCAGCGGCTGTCTGTATGACGGCGGCGAAGGGCTCAGGCTCGAGGCGATTCTTGAAAAACTCGCTGAATATAAACCAGCGATTATGCTCGGATTTCCCCGGCGCACCGATGACGGTCTGAGCAACTGCTATTTGTATCACTTCAACGGCAAATGCCAAATGTGTGACAAGATCAACCTGTTCGAACCGATGAACGAGCCGGTCGTCTATCAACGGGGGCAGGAGCCGGGCCTCTTTGAGACCGAATTCGGGCGGCTCGGGGTGGCAATATGCTACGATCTGCGTTTTAGCGGACTTTTTCACCGATTGAAAACAGCCGGGGCGGAGAAGATATTCGTGCCGGCAGCATTCCCGTGGCCCCGGATCGCCGACTGGAGGCGTCTGCTGGTCGAGCGAGCGGTCGAAAACGAGGTTTGGATCATCGGCATCAACGCGGTTGGCGACGATGGGCGGAATCTGTTCGGCGGCAATTCGATGGTGGTTGCGCCGGATGGTCGGATAGTGGCCTGCGCCTCGGACGACACCCCCGAGTATCTCTCGGTTGAGATCTGATCGCCGCGACTTTTCCTTGTGCCGCCTGACAAAACAGCCGTTTATGTTGAATTATTGAAGTAGTGGGAAACGGGTCTTTAGGGTCTTGGAAACGGAACAATATGGCTGGTTTTATGTTTTAAAGTGCTTGACGCTTTGACTGCTTTGCCATAACTTGTGAAACTTGGCTTAACCGGGGCCCTTAGCTCAGTTGGTTAGAGCAGCTGACTCATAATCAGCGGGTCGCAGGTTCGAGTCCTGCAGGGCCCAGAGATTGGAGTCGACAGATTTGGGCAATTAGCTCAGTTGGTTAGAGCGTTCGGTTCACATCCGAGAGGTCACTGGTTCGAGTCCAGTATTGCCCATGTAGTGAGGAAAATGAGGTACTGTTTTAATAAGATTTGCCCCAAATTCATACCTTTAGGCGCTGACAATCCGATGCGACCTAAAAGGCAGAATGGAGGGACTGAGATAGACTTCAGAGCGCATTCAACCGGAAATCCGGGTGAATGCGCTTTTTTCGTGGAGCACCAGGAGAGACTAACAATGTGTGAGGAGATTTGAATGCAAAGCGATCTTGAGCTCTTGCTCAAACTTCAGACTATAGACTACGATCTGGGAGAACTGCAGCGATCGAAAGAATACCTTCCGGATATGATGGAAAACCTTGGTCGAGAGATCAAAGAAGCCACCGAGCGATTTGGTGTCGCCAAACAGGAACTGGAGCAGGCCCGGATAAAACAGGCCAATTTCGAGTTGGAAATCAAAACCAAGGAAGCGGAACTCCAGAAATACCAGCAGCAGATGATGACGATCAAGACCAACAAGGAATATGATGCGCTGGTGGCCCAAATCGACGCGATCAAGACCGACATTTCCAGCCGCGAGACCGAACTGCTGGAAACGATCGACCGAATCGACACCCTGGAAAAGGACATTGCCGAGTACGAGGAAAAGGTCAAGCAGGTCAACGTCAATAATTCCAGGCAACTGGAGATTCTCAAGGAGAAGCTTGATTCGATCGGTGACAAAGTCAGCGGGAAAGAGACCGAACGCGATGTGGTTAAGGCGGCTATTCCACGGCGGGTTATGTCGGTCTATGAGCGAGTTCGTCGCGGCAAGGGTGATCACGCGGTTGTGGTTGTCAAGAAGCGCGCCTGCGGCGCCTGTTACAAGGCCCTTACCGCCAAGAAGATCCAGGATATCAGGCGCGGGGAGACGATCCTCACCTGTGATAACTGTGGCAGGCTTCTTTTTTGGAATGATGGCGAATCAAACTGACCGGCCCCGAATGCCGGCCAAATGACGGTGTGAAGATATGGCGACGATTCTGAGCGAAACGGCTCTGACCTTTGATGATGTCCTGTTAGTGCCGGCGCACTCCAAGGTGCTGCCGCGGGATGTTAACCTGACAACCGAGATTGCCCCAGGGATACAGTTGAATATACCGCTGCTGTCGGCGGCGATGGACACCGTGACCGAATCGCGCATGGCGATTGCCCTGGCCCGTCAGGGCGGAATGGGCGTTATCCACAAGAACATGTCGCCCGAGCGGCAGGCAACCGAGGCGGACAAAGTCAAGCGTTCCGAGTCGGGCATGATCGTCGACCCGATTACGCTGCCGCCGAACAGGACGATCGGCGACGCGCTGGCCGTGATGAGCAAATTCTCTATCTCCGGTATCCCCATAACCGAAGGGAAGAAACTGGTCGGCATTCTGACCAACCGCGATCTGCGTTTTCACAAGGACCACAGTCGACGCATTTCGGATGTAATGACCACCGAGAACCTGATCACAGCCAAAGAGGGTATCGGGCTTGACAGCGCCAAAGATCTTTTGCACCAGCATCGTATCGAAAAGCTCTTGATCGTCGATGATGAGTACACCCTGAAAGGGATGATTACCGTCAAGGATATCATGAAAAAAATTCAGTATCCCCAGGCGTGTGTTGACGATCGGGGACGTTTGCGGGTGGCCGCGGCGGTGGGCGTTGGGGCCGATCTCGACGAGCGCGCCCGGCGGTTGATTGATGCGGGCGTGGATGTGCTCGCGGTGGACAGCTCGCACGGGCACAGCGAAGGAGTGCTGAAGGCGGTCGAACAGCTCAAAAAGAAATTCGGTGCGGTCGCAATAATAGCCGGCAATGTCGCCACCGCCGAAGGTACGCGGGCGCTTATCGATGCCGGGACCGATGCGGTCAAAGTGGGGGTCGGACCGGGCTCAATATGCACTACCCGGGTCGTGACCGGGGCCGGCGTGCCCCAGGTAACCGCCATCATGAAGGCTGTCGAAGAAGCCGACAAGTCAGGCGTGCCGGTAATCGCCGACGGTGGTATCCGGTTCTCCGGTGATTTGGTGAAGGCCATGTCGTGTGGGGCGCGGGCGGCCATGATAGGCTCGCTTTTTGCCGGCGTAGAAGAATCGCCGGGGGAAACGATTTTGTTTGAAGGACGTTCTTTTAAGGTATATAGAGGGATGGGGTCGGTAGGAGCCATGAAGGAAGGCAGCAGTGATCGCTATTTCCAGGAGTACCAGGAAGAAGCCTCCAAGCTCGTGCCGGAAGGTATTGAGGGCCGGGTCCCGTTTAAGGGACGGTTGGCCGACACCGTTTTCCAGATGCTGGGCGGGCTGCGCTCCGGCATGGGCCTTTGCGGCGCTGCCGATTTCAAGCAGCTTAGAGAAGAGGCCCGCATGGTGCGTATAACATCGGCCGGAACGGTCGAGTCGCACCCGCATTCGGTGCCGATAACAAAGGAAGCACCGAACTATCGCCGTCTCTTTTAAGGCGGCTGTGGGGGCTATGATTGAGAAAGTTAGTTGTTTTTTGCGATAAAACGAGAGCTTGCGAAAGTAGGAGGAGCAGTCGCGCTTTAAATGAAAATTTAAGGTGAGGAAAGTCCGAGCTCCATAGAATCAAGGCGCCCGGTAACACCGGGGCGGAGTGATCCGACGGAAAGTGCCGCAGAAACTATACCGCCCGCCATTGGCGGGTAAGGGTGAAATCGTGGTGTAAGAGACCACGGTCAGAAGCAGTAATGCTTCTGACGGGTAAACCCCGCCTGGAGCAAGGCCAAATAGGGGAAGAGGGGAAGATTCGCCCCGCTATC
>DAOWIC010000064.1 GCA_030641085.1 Calditrichota bacterium | reverse complement strand
TCGGCTTTTTTACGTTCAGCCGGACTCATCTTTTTGCGTGGTACATTGTGCCGATCTACCCGATCTACCTCCTGTTCGCTTGCGCCGTGATCGTGCACGTCTGCGACCGGGTGACCATGATACAGCAGAATCCGATCTACACGACCAGAATAGTAGCCCTCCTGATGATCTTTGCGCTCGGCATGGGCAACTACAACCAGGCAAGCTACCTCCGGGGGTTTCAGGATTACATGGAGAAGGTCAACAAACAGGTGGGGCTGTATCTGTACGTTGAAGGCGACCGAATCAGGGATCGGGCGGCGGTGGAGGATATCGGTTATATCGGCTACTACAGCGAGATGCGTATCCTTGACCGCGACGGACTGGTCTCACCCGAGGCGCCGATGTACAATCGGGCCGGACGGTATCTTGATCTCGTGTTGGATGAGAAGCCGCGCTGGGTCGGTGGCGCGGTGGGCAGTCCGATTAGTCCTTTCATGAACGACTCGCTGTTTCTTGAGCATTATCAACTGGAAAAGGTGTTTGAACTTAACGGCGTGGCGAAGTATAATCTATATTCGAGGATACGGTAAACAGGAGATTCGAGTAGGTCTATGACCGAACGATTTTCAAAAGCCCGAATGATAGCCGGACTTCATCTGGTGGCGATAGCGATAGCGGCGCTGATCTGGTTCGATCGGATCGGCGGCCTGTTTATGTTTATGAGTCCCGACGGGAAGGTGGAACCGTACATGATGCTCATGCTCCGGCTCTGTCTGCTTTCGCTGGGGCCGGTCGGTCTGGCTGTTCTGTTTCGTGACCAACTGCTGCGCCTATTAGCGCGGGCGGATTATTGGCTGTCCGGGTTGAGGATGAGACAGTTTCTGCTGTGGTCGGTGGGAATAGCGTTTGTGTTGCGTTTGATAGTCGTGCTGGCGATGCCGCTAGACCTTTACGCCGATTATGAATCATACGACGATCTCGGCTGGCAATGGGCAACGAAGGGGGGCTACTACTACGGCGAGCACCTTACCGCTTACTGGCCGCCCGGGTATCCGTTCTTGCTGTCGCGGCTCTATCTGCTGTTCGGCCACGCGCCGCAGACGGGTGTGGCGGTCAACATGCTGCTGGGCGTGAGTATTGTTTTGCTGAGCTACTTTATCGCACGGCAGGTTTTTACTGAGAAGGTCGCCCGCTGGACGATGATTATCATGGCGCTCTTCCCAAGTCAGATTCTGTTCGGCAACCTGCTCGCCTCCGAGATGCTTTTTCTGCCGCTGATGCTGGCAGGGATGCTGGTCTTTCTGAGTCTCGATAAAAGATTGCATGGAAGATGGTACTACGTCCTGCTGAGTGGCGTTCTGATCGGGTTGGCGGCGCTGACCCGGTCGATCTCGCAGCCGTTGATGTTGTTGGTCATCCCGTACTGGTACTTCGAGACGAAGGATATCAAGCGCACGGCCAGATACAGCGTTCTGGCGCTTCTCGGTTTTGCGCTGGTGGTGGCGCCGTGGATGGTGCGCAATCACTACGCAGTAGGCAGCGCGAAAATAAATACCAACACCGGGATTAATCTATTCATCGGCAACCAGCCGTCATCCGGCATGGGCTACAACATGCGGGCCGCGAGCGAATTTGATGTCAACGATCCCACTCGCGAGGCCGAGGTGGATCGCGAAAGCTGGGCGCGCGCGTGGGAGTATATCTTCGATGAGCCGATTGCCTTTCTGAAACGGGGCGTGTTGAAAACCGGCTTCTTTTACGCCGCTGATATGGATGCGCTCAATTATGATCTGATCGAAAATGCCGGAAGCGGGCGGTTTCATTTAAGTTACCTGCTCGCATTCCTGACGCAGGCGTACTATTACATTGTCCTTCTGGCTGCGATAATCGGGCTTTCAGTATATATCAGACGGCCGGAAATCCGTTCGCCCGGCGGTTATTTGCTCTGGGTGACGATATTATACTGGACAGGGCTCCACTTTTTGTTTTATGGTATGGGGCGGTATCATTTTCCGATAATTCCAATGATTGCCGCTTTTGCGGCGTTATATGTTGGAACGGCACTGGAACGACAGGAAGACTCAAGAAGCCGAATTTAATTAACCTGCCGAGATCGATGCAAAGCATACATAATAATCAGAGAGGCCAGGGGGCTGGGAGCGAATCGGCGGTATAATCTTCACGGGGCGACTGCCGATAATCGGAAATAGCACTAATCAATCAGGGGAAATAGACAAGTGAAGTATTTAGTGACAGGCGGGGCCGGATTTATCGGCTCCAATATCGCCGCTCACCTGGTCGGCAGGGGAGAGGATGTAAGGGTTTTAGATAATTTCTCAACCGGCCGCAAAGAGAATATCGCCGGGCTGGCCGGGAAGATTGAGCTGATCGACGGCGATATCCGCGATTTCTGGTCGGTTACCGAGGCGGTGAAAGGTGTCGATTATGTCTTTCACCAGGCGGCGCTGCCATCGGTGCCGCGGTCGGTGGAAAACCCGCTGACAACCAACCTGATCAATGTTGACGGTACTCTGAACATGCTGGAAGCATCCCGGCTGGCCGACGTGAAAAAGTTCGTCATGGCCTCATCATCATCGGTCTACGGCGAATCGCCGGAGCTTCCCAAACACGAGGGAATGGCGCCCAGCCCGCTCTCACCATATGCGGTGACCAAACTGACCAATGAGTATTATTTGAAGGTCTACTGGGAATTGTACCGCTTGCCGACAGTCGGATTGCGGTATTTCAATATATTCGGTCCGCGCCAGGACCCTGCCAGCGATTATGCCGCCGTGATCCCGAAGTTTATTACCATGATGTTTGAGGGTAAACCGCCCAAGGTTTTTGGTGATGGTAAGCAATCGCGTGACTTTACCTACATAGATAATTGTGTCGAGGCGAACTTGCTGGCGGCGTCCAACGATGATATCGTGGGCGATTGTTTCAATGTCGCCTGCGGGGCGCAGTTTACGCTAAACGAAACGCTCGACATGCTGCGCCGGATAATGGGTGTCGATGTCAAGGCGGAATACCTGCCGCCGCGTGAGGGGGATATCCTTCACTCGTACGCATCGATTAACAAACTGGCGGCGTTCGGCTATGACCCGAAGATTGGGTTCGAGGAAGGACTGGTCAAGACGGTTGATTTCTATCGCAGTGAGGTGGACCGAAAACCGGTCCATTCGGCCAAAAACTGAGTTTTGCGGGCAGTCCGATAGACGGGCTGCCCGTTTTTATATTATCTAAATCGAAAATTTCCAGCCGCAGAAGAATTCCTTGCCGGCCGCCTCATCGGGTGGGCAACAGATACATTCGGTCTTGATACGCGGATCGATTGTTTTCGCAAAGAGCGAGTATTCCACTACTCCGACCGACTTGCACGGAAAAAGAGCCATCCCTTTTCGCTGCCGGGCCGACTGAACCCTGCAGTCGGTCATGTAAAACTCGAATGAGTCCGGCGTTTCGTTACGAATCTCCTGCACGTTTAGAAAGGCGTAAAGGCGGAAGCCGAGCGCCCTTTTGAGGCTGTCCAGACCGCCGTTTTCTCCGATGCCGTGGCGCGCCATGATCCGTTTGGCCTCGATAACGGTGAATTTCTCCCAAGCCTCGGTATCAAGTTCAATGGCTTTTTCCATGCCGTACTGTTTTTCCACCGCCTGAAACCAGAGACCGTCATGGGCCAGCCAGTTTTTGGCGAAATCAACGAGCATTTCCTCGAGTTTGTCACGACTTAGTTGCTTTGTCTGTTCCACTACTCTCTCCTTGCGAGACCGCAGGTTTAACTGGCTTCACTTGTCCAGTATAAACAAGTTTACAAATCCGGTTTTTCTAAGTATTATTCCAAAGAGACACAAAAAGCAAAGGATTTCGTCTGATCAGGAGTCGGTCTCGTTGATTTTTTTTCAATGACGCCGGAGTTCGGCTTTATCGGGTCAGATCATGCTGAACATGGAACAATTCTCGCTCGTTTAAGTGTATAAGACTGGCCGCCAGCCGGGTACAATGTTTTACCCAATAGCACGTCTAAAATGGAGAAGATGATGAAATACCGCAGCCTGACGTTAATGTGCCTCGTGGCGTTCTTGATTTTCGATGGGAAAGTTGCGGCCGGTGAGGTGGCGAAGGATCTGCGCGACAGTATTTCAGGGAAAGCGCTCGATGCGACAGTCAGGGTATGGATTAAGCTGCCGGACGTGCAGGATTCGAAGCAGTTGAAAGCTTCTCTGGTGGCGCAGTCCGCTTCCCGGGCCGAACGGCACCGGGCCGGTCTGGAGCGCTTGAAAGCAAATCATGCCGCCGCTCAACAGTCGTTGCTGAATCATTTAATCGGGCCGGGCAAAGCCAACAGCGTGCGCACGGTCAAACCGCACTGGCTGGTGAACATTATCGAGGCGGAAGTAACTGTCGGCGAACTCGAGCAACTGGCGGCCCGATCCGATGTTGAGATAATCTACGCCGTGCCGAAGATCGTTACTATCCCGCCGTCGAATATCGCGGCCGCACCGGCCTCGCCGGGCGCGGCGGAATGGAACCTCCGCGTTGTCAACGCGCACGCGGCCTGGGCTGCCGGATACACCGGCAAGGGCAGAGTTGTCTGCTCGTTCGACACCGGCGTCGAGGGGACCCATCCGGCGCTTTACGATAGATGGAAAGGCCACGACGGTGATTCGGCGGCTGCCTGGTTCGATCCAAAGGACCACGAACCGTTCCCGCACACGATACCGGACTGCGGCCTTCAGCAGTGCAACATCAGTCATGGCACGCATACTATGGGTACGATGCTCGGCGTCGATGACGCCACGGCCGACACTATCGGTGTGGCGCCGGACGCCACGTGGATTTCGGCGGCGGTAATTGACATCGCCGGCACTTCGATTATCGACGGCTTCGAGTGGGCGGCCGACCCAGACGGTGATCCGAACAGCCTCAATGACGTGCCCGATGTGATCAACCATAGCTGGGGCGTACCGTATATCGACTGCCAGAATATTTTCTACGGCATGATCGAGGCTACCGAGGCGCTCGGGATTGTCAATATCTTTTCGGCGGGCAATCATGGCGGCACCGGTATTGCGGAGACGATCCTCAATCCGGCCGTTCGCGCTCTCAATGATCTGGACTGCTTTGCGGTCGGTAATTTGGATACAATGACTTGGGACGCCTATTCATCGACCTCCGGCGGATCATCGCGGGGACCATCTAGCTGTCCGTTCGGGGCGTACAAGCCGAACGTGGTCACGCCGGGAGTGGCGATCAGATCATCGGTCTCGGGCGGAGGTTATGACGCCTGGACCGGAACCTCGATGGCGGCGCCGCATGTCTCGGGACTGGTGGCGTTACTGAGGGAAAAGAATCCGAACGCTACCGTTGATGAGATCAAGAGCGCGATATTGAATTCCACCGACGATCTGGGATACGCCCTCCCCAACAACAATATCGGCTGGGGCATGATAGACTGCATGGCAGCGTTGAATTATCTGTCAGGCGTGAACAGCACGCCCAATGTCGTGGTATACGCTTTTGATCACCCGCCGATCAGCCCCGGCGCGACAGTGCTCGGTAAAATCGCGCTGAAAAATAAGGGCGCCGATGTGAACTCTGTCACCGCTAAGCTGGCCACGGTTCACCCCTCGCTGACGGTTATCGACTCGGTCGCGGAATTCGGCAATATTACCGAGGGTGATACAAGCTGGGCCAACGTATCATATCGCGTAATTGTCTCCGACACGGTCACGCCCGGCTCGATTCTCTCGCTGGATCTCAGTATTGTCGGCATCGGTTACAGCACAACGGGCAAGGTGCACTTTCTGGTCGAGCCGCGCCCGGAACGCCTTCTGGCGACACACAGTGTGGGTAATATCGATTTCACCATTACCAATTTCGGTACCTACGGCATCGGCGATGATGCCCTGTTTCCGATGGGCGGTGTCGGATTCAAGTATAAACTGGGCGACAATGATATGTGGGAAGGCGGCCTGATGATCGGCATCAACACCACCCATGTCTCCGACGGCGTGCGTAATGTGGTCGGCGAACCGGATGGTGATTTCGGTGTCCTGCCGGGCGGCAATATCGAGTTCGTGACGCCGCTGGCAACCGTTTCCCAGCAGACGCACTCGCGGTTTTCGGATGAACGGGCGCAAAACCCGATCGGACTGGAGATCACACAAAATAGCTTCGCATATGACTACGATCCTTACCAGGACTTCATCATCCTGCAATATATCATCACGAACACCAACGCGGCGATGTTGTTCGATTTATATGTCGGCCTGTTTTTCGAATGGGATGTGCAAACGTACAACAGCAACGCGGGCGGCTATGATTCCGACGGCCAGTTCAACTGGATAGCGTACAACGGCGGGACGATCAGTGACTATCGCGGAGTGAAGGTGGTGGACGGCAATCTGGCCACAGCCTATACGCAGGAAAGCGTCTGGCTCGACTGGCCCAATGCCGGGTCCGCCGACGGTTACATCGAGGTGGAGAAATATTTCAACCTGGCCGATGGGTTTACCACGTCGGATTCCTTTCTGACCGGCAACGCCGACCTTTACCAGGTAACGGCCGCCAAGCTGGACCTTGCCGCCGGGGCAATCGACACGGTAGCCTTTGCGATTATCGCCGGTGATACCTACGCCGACATCCAGAACTCCGCCTCGCGGGCCACCGAGGCCTACCTGCAAGCCTCGACCGATACCGGCAACGACAACGGCTCGAATTTGCCGGGGACGTTTGTCCTGCACCAGAACTACCCCAATCCGTTCAATCCCAAAACCACTATCACGTTTGACATGAAGCGCGTCTCCGACTACACTCTGAGCATTTATAATTTGGTGGGCCGCAAGGTAGACGAGATAAAGGGCCATGCCGGTGTTGGACCGGTCAAGATAGTCTGGGATGCCAGGGAGTTTGCGTCGGGAATTTATCTCTATCGCCTCGAAGCGGGCGATTTTACCGGCTCGCGCCGGATGGTGCTCTTGAAATAAGCCGGGTATTCTACTTCACGAACGGTATCGTACGGAGGCCGGTCTTTTGCTCAATAAGATCGGCCTCTTTGCCTGTGTGACAGAAAAGGATCAGGCTCTCTTTCGGCACTCCGGTAATGTCAAAATCGCCGAGATGCCGATATTCCTTTTCCGTTTCCCAGTCGGTAATCCTGCCCCTCGATTGCCGTCGCCAGTAAACATCATCGATATCGTCGCCATTATCTGATCCATCATGATAAACCACCGGCAGGATACTCATCTCTCGCGCTACGCCGGTCGCAATGCCGATACCGTACGGTTCGAACGACATCCGGCTGTAACGTGCCCGCCAGCGAATCATTGCGATCAGTTTGGCCGGTGGCAGGGCGGAAAACGAAACGGTTGGCACTTTGCGCGGCATGTGATTGGCCGAGGCGACGATTCGTTCGGTGGCGACGATGTTCAGCAGGCTATCGAATGCACGGCGGGGATAAACGGTGGATTCGAGAAGGTCCCGGTAGAAGTCAATCGGGCGCTCGGTCGGCCAGGCGGAATTGAAGGCCCGGGTGAAGTGGGTGATATAGTTTTCATCCAGCCCCGATAGCTCCGGATTCAGATCGGCCTCAAATATCCTGTACGCAATCGGCTCGGACCGCCCCTCATAGGGCATCTGAAAGCCCCTGTTGATGGCGCTCGACGGCTTGTTCTCGATCAGGCCGGTTAGACCGCTGCTGGCTCTGAGAGAGATCGGCAGTACCAGGTCGGAGCCTGAGACTATCGCCCGGTCGCGAGCGGCCAGGCGATCGACTTTGCTCCGCAATTTTCTCTCCAAAAAGACCGGGATGGATTCAGTGAGATTTGGATCAAGGTCGAACTGCTGTTGAACTTGAGCCGACAGGTCGGTAAACTCCGCCTCGTTGTCTGCGTTTAGATAGATGCGTTGCCGAATTCCAAGGATCGAGCCGAGACTGGTAATAAGCTCCCATGTCTGAATGCCAACTGAGGAGCAAAGGGTATAGTCGTTGTCTTTCAGCCAATGTGCCGCTTTTTTTGCTTGTGCCACCCAGCCGGTACGGCTGGTCGGCCGAAGGGGTTGGCGCGAGATTAACAGGGTCGCGGTCTTCGACATGATACCGTCAGCCCAACAGGTTGTCCATCGCCATCATGACTACAAAGCCGATCATGATGCCGAAAGTTGCCAGCCGTGAACGGCCCTTGGAGTGAGTCTCCGGGATGATTTCGTCGCTGATAACAAACAGCATGGCTCCTGCGGCAAAAGCCAATCCAAACGGCAGCACCGGGCTGAAGATTGTCACCGCTCCCACACCGAGCAGGCCCCCGATCGGCTCCACCAGTCCGGTCAGGGTGGCGATCCCGATAGCACGCCAGCGGCTGTAACCAAGGCCTAGCAAAGGCAGCGCTACCGCCAGACCCTCGGGCATATTCTGCAGACCGATGCCAATTGCCAGCGATGTGCCGGCGTCGACATCACCCGAACCGAAACCGACGCCCACCGCCAGGCCTTCGGGGAAATTATGAATCGTGATGGCAATGATAAAAAGCCAGATCCGGCGCATTTTGCTGTCCGGTCCCTCATGACCCAGGATAAAATGTTCGTGTGGCAGCCATTTGTCTGCGCGATCGAGAAAAATAGCCCCGATCAGCATTCCGACCACAACCACGTAGACGCCGTAATCGGGCCAGATATTGTCTCCGGCCTCGATGCCGGGAACTATGAGCGAAAAAGAGGTGGCGGCCAGCATAACGCCCGCCGCCCCGCCCAGCATCGCATTAAGTACTTTGTCAGGCACAGTGCGAAAAAAGAGGGCCGGCAATGCGCCCACGCCGGTTGCCAGTCCGGCCAGAGTGCTGGCAAGGATTCCCATCTCTACTATAGTCATGTCAATACCCTGCGAATTCTCTTGAATGTGCTTGATGTCGATTATCAATTGGTAACAACAGCAAAGATAGCTTGTTCCCGATTGGGCATGCCAGCTTAAAATTGCCTCGCGGGCAGCCGTTGCGCCTGGTCAATCTGTCGCTGGAAGCCATTTGCCCCGTGCAAAAAGATGAATATGGCAGTAATGTGCCATTGACAAAATGTCATGTATGTCGTACATTTAGTTGCAAACGTATAACATGGCCGGAAAAGAGTCCAATGAGACTTAAGAACCACATCAAGCAGCATCGCGCTCGACTTGATCTGACCCAGCAGGCACTGGCGGAAAAGGTGGGTGTCGCCCGGCAAACGATTCTGGCGGTTGAAAAAGGGATATACGTACCGTCGGCGCTGCTTGCTTTCAAGATTGCGCGCGCGCTAAAGATGTCGGTTGAGAATCTGTTTGAATTGGAGGAGGATTCCGATGGCGAGTGAAATGGACGCGCTCAGAATGGATGAGCGGCAGCGCCTGTGCTGGCTGAAGGCGAATCGAGCGACCCTGATGCTGGTTGGAATTTGCTGGCTGGGAATTATCGCTTATGAACTGCTGGCCCATCGTAAACCATGGTTCTATATTATCATGGTTCCTGTGTTTGCAGCGATTCGATTCGTATCTTATCGTTATTTCGTTCGGGCGGGCAGGATGCCGCAGGAATGACAGCCGGGTTTTTTGGTTGCCGACATCGGATAAGGAGTGTAGACTTCAGTATGCGCACAGTGCTGATAACCATATTCGCGGCTCTCTTGATTATCTCCGGAGAGTACAGCAAAGGGGCAACGTTGACGGTTGAGCGGGGGTCGGACCTTCAATCGGTGATCAACTACGCCTCCGCCGGTGACACGATTGTCCTGGCGGGCAAGGATTTCGAGGCCCGCCGGACGCCGTTCACTGATCCTCTGTGCGGCAACTGCGAGGATCCCCACACGCCGGTTGAGGCGAGCTACGGCTTTGTTGTCCGCAATAAGGGGCTGACAATTATGGGGCGGGATCGAGTGACCACCAGACTGGTGACGAACGCCGGCTACGGTATTTTCTTCGAAAACGCCGGCAGTTCGGCGCTTATCAATCTGACAATCACCGGTGGCAGGCGCGATGCCGATGGTAACGCCACCGACGCCGCTGTTGTTGTTCGCAACTCCAGAGTATTGATCGAAAGAGTGACCATCAGTGACAATGATGACCGCCCGGATGATCTTGTGATCGGCATCGGCGGTATTATGGGGCGGGAAGGGGCCGAAATCTATATCCACAATTGCGAGATTACTAATGTCGGCTGGGACGGAGTAGCTCTCTACCGGGGAGCCTCGGCAACTATTACCGATTGCGTGATAAAGGAGGGTCGGGGGGCAGGTATCGGCATCACCTGGGATGCTACCTGTGTCGCTTATCGTAATGAAGTCAGCGGTTTCTGGAAAGGGATCGGCGCTTTCGGGGCCTCGTGGGTGGTGGCCCGAAATAACCTGGTCAGGGACAATCTTGGCTGGGGGATTATTGCCACCGGAAATTCCTACATGGATGTCGCCAATAATGTCGTATATCATAACGGTAACTGTGGCGTAGCTCCCTGGTCGAGCAATAGTCGCGGGAGAGCAGTAAACAACATTATTGTCGCCAATGGGTGGAGGGATCAGTGGGTCTGCCCTTGTGTTGGCGTCTGGAATTATGGCGACTGGGCCAAGTGGGAATTTGCTCACAATATCGTCTGGGGCAACGAGGAGGGCGAGTATGAGGACATCTGGGATCAGACCGGACTTAACGGCAATATCAGCGCCGATCCGGGCTTTGTGGGCGAGGATGATTTTCACCTGGACGCCGAATCACCGGCTATACACGCCGGTGACAGTACGATTTTCAACCGCGACGGTACGATCTCACATATCGGTCTTTACGGCGGTTCCCAGGCGAAGGAATAGCGCCGGTAAGACCGGGTTTCCGGTTTTTCGGGGCAGAATACAAAAATGGATTAAACCGAGCATGGTTTTCTCCGACAATAGGAGAAAGAAACCAATCAGGAGAGAAGTATGAAACGTTTTGTATTATTGGCCCTGGTGGGAGGAATTCTCTTTGGCCTTGTCATCGGCTGTGACAGCGATGACAAATCCACCGACAACAGTCTGGCGGTCGGCGACACCAATTCGATAGAATTTCAGTTTGTATCTGATTTTCTTGGCGAGCAGTCGTTCGACGAGTTGAACTGGACGATCGATCTGACTTTCGAACTGATGAGCTCAATCCCCGGTGAGCAGGCGCCAAAGTTCAAAGAGATCAGTTCTTTTGCATCCGGCACCCAGGAGGAGGTACTGGTCCTTGATTCAGCGGACTATCAGTACACCAACGGCTGGCACATCTTTGAATTCTATGCAACTGTGATGGGCGATGAGGATACCACCGATGTTGCCGGCATCGACTCGGTTCGGACGATGGTAAACGGTGTGCCGACACAGACGCCTGATATCACTCTGAACGAGTTGAGCATCAGGGCGCATTATAACTGGGAGAACCGCCAGGGACTCGGCAACGGCAGCGGTGATCATTCGCTCGATCTTGATGGTACGGTACTTGTGAGCGGTTCTCAGGTAGTCGTCAACGGTGCCTCTACCGACGGCCTTGTTCTTCATCTTGAGGACGGTACCACCGTATGCGATCTGGAGGTCTCCAACAGCGTTACGGCCACCGCCCTGGCTTTTAGGGTGGATGTAGATGAGTGCCCGACCAGCGGCACCTTCCAGGTGACCTCAACGGTGAGTCTTGCATGCACCGGGCAGGGCGATTCGGAGCTCGATTCGCTCAATATCAACGGCAGTTGGGTGGTAACGGCAGTCTTCAACGGCAACCTGATCACTATTACCTACTCCGATGGCACCACTGCCTGGACAATCACCGATATCTGCGGCGATTCTTCGACATAATCGATCTCTGGTTTAATCAACACAACCGTTTTGAAGGCTCCCATCGGGGAGCCTTCTTGTTTGTGCCATTATCGGCCAATCTGACCGGGGTAGCGGACACTTGACAGGGGGCGTTCAATCGGTTTTATTGGGCCTGATCGTTTAGTCGGAGGAGTTGCTGAGTGGTCGAAAGCGGCGGTCTTGAAAACCGTTGTACCGCAAGGTACCGTGGGTTCGAATCCTACCTCCTCCGCCATATAGTATATGGAACCATTCGCTTCGCGCCGCGCCTATGTCGGATCAGAGTCACTTGACGAATCAGCTACATCGAAGCATGGTTCTACATGTATCCCAAGTAGCCCGCCATCATTGATGGTTTTGTCCTTCGGACAGAGCCGGAAGTCGGTTCAGAGTAAATCATCATTTCATCTACTCCGCACCAGAGTTCGATATGTATCCCAGGTAGCCCGCTTTACTTTGCATAAGTCATTATCCCCCTACGTTGTTCTACATGTGTCCCATTTGCTCTATTTTAAGTTGACGCTCCTAGTGCGAACTATTTCCTTTGTTATCCAATACTTATATTGGAGGGTCGCAATGTTTAAAGATTGGAATGGAAACAAAATAGAAATTGGAAGAAGTAAGGGTGGCGTCATTGCTGTATCTCATCCATTTGAAAATCTTGTAAGGGGGGATATCCCACTATGGGCACCTCCTGAAATAATCCAAAAGATGTACAAAAGTAATCACGCCAATTCGTTCGAGAACGATAATCTTCAAGTAGTCACTAATCGCTTAGGTTATTACTGTGATCTTCAATCAATGCATAGCGAAGATGCAATTACTTGGAATGTCTTTGGTCCAGTTAAGTATGCTGCAAAAGAAGTGAGAATCGGATTTATAAGAGAGCTTCTGGAGAACATCGGATTTTACAAGAGAGAAATATCTAATGCTGGAATTTGGTTATGGAGAAGATTACCCCATCCCGATACTCTAGTTTCCGGGGGACCTGAGATTGACTTTGGTATCATTGCCAATAGAATATGCATTATCGGAGAAGCTAAATGGCTTTCGGGGCTTGGTAAGAAGCAGGGTAAGGGGAAAGATAAGAATCAAATAGACTTACGCATCGAATTTATAAGGAAATATGGGAATTTGACATTTCAAGATGTTGATGACTTTGTTGTATTGGGGCTGAGCCCTAAAGCCGAAATTGACAACTGTTATGACATCTCTTGTACACATTCAACGATCCACTTGAAGAATCTAACATGGAAATCAATCTGCAGTATTGACAGTCATCCTTGTAAAGAGGAGCTAATCGATCACTATAATTGGAAAAGACAGCACTCCAAGATGAAGTAACTGACATCAAACACCTATCAGAGTTCTATACGTATCCCAAGTAGCGCGCCATCATCGATGGTTTTGTCCTTCGGACAGAGCCGGAAGTCGGTTCAGAGTAAACTAACGATTCAGTAACATCGAAACAGAGTTTGATATGTATCCCAAGCAACCCACGTCATTGTAACGGCATGCGATACAATAAGTTACGCCCATCGGCAAATCACTCATTTTGGTCCTTCTTGCTGGGGGGCTCAATATCAATCTGCAGGTGAGGCTGAGCAGAAGCTGCCGCAATGCTGTCTCACGGCCATCCGTCAATTTCCCGATCACAACTGGCTTGATTGGTAGCAAACTCCAGGACGCGTACCATCGGCTATCGAGTCTTAATCCAGAAATACAGGGCTTGACTTGAAACACGATATCTACTAATATGGCTTACGTTGCACATATGCAACCATTGCTGACGCTCGCATCTGATTGGCGGGCATTGATGGCAAGGACTTGTTCTAATGAGTCCCTGGTCGTATCTTGTGCTTGTTGTCCAAAGGGTCTTCCCGAAACCGAGAGATTGAATGAAATCGTATCTTGACTGCATTCCCTGCTTTTTCGAGCAGGCGCTCCGCGCGGGACGGATCGCCACTGACGATGAGCATGCGCTGAAGCAGCTTATGGATGAGCTTGGGAAAAGGCTACATCAAATCTCCTTGGACAGTACACCACCGGAAACAGGGAGACTGATTTACCGGATGGTGAGGGAGATTACAGGGAACAACGATCCGTATCGAGAACTAAAACTCCAAAGTACACAAGAAGCTCTTGTGTTATATCCATCTCTGAAAAGGATAATCGAGGAGTCCGATGACAGCCTGCTAACCGCGATTAGGATTGCGATTGCAGGAAACGTAATTGATTTCGGAGTGAGCGCCACCTTTGATATCGAGATAGCGATAAAGGAAGCGTTGGAGAGTGATTTCGCGATCTGTGATTACAGCGCATTCAAGGACAAGCTGGTTGAGGCTGAGAACATTCTCTACGTTGGAGACAACGCCGGTGAAACCGTTTTTGACCGGCTACTAATTGAGCAAATGAATAAACCTGTGACATATGCAGTCCGGGAGAATCCGGTCATAAACGATGCAACCATTGAGGATGCGGTCCAGGCGGGCATTGATAAAGTCGCGACCATAGTTTCCTCCGGCACCGATGCCCCCGGCGCTGTTCTCAATACATGCAGTCCGGAATTTAGAGAAATGCTGGACCAATCTACATTTATAATAGCCAAAGGACAGGGAAACTACGAGGGTCTGTCAAATGAAGACTACTTGATGTTCTTCCTGCTGAAGGCCAAATGCCAAATCATTGCGAATGATCTTGGCGTTACCAAAGGAGACATCGTACTGAAGGGGATAAATACCGGAACATAGGCAGGTTTCTCGATCAAGACGCGGATTGAAACCAAATTGTGTGTGTACCGGCAGTGACGAACCAACAATAGGAATTCGTGTACAGATGAAGATCACCATAGTCTACGATAATGAGACATCTGACGAGGCGTTGAAACCGGACTGGGGCTTCTCCTGTCTTGTCGAGGCCTACGGCAGGAAAGTCTTGTTTGACACCGGAGGCAGCGGATCCATTCTTCTTAATAACATGGATACGTTGGGTGTCGATCCGCGTTCCATCGGTGAAGTATTCATCTCTCATATCCATTTCGATCATACCGGTGGTCTCTCTGCCTTTCTTGACGTCAACGATAACGTTACGCTGTATGCTCCTTCATCGTTGCGAGGGGTTTTTCATGTCAAGGAAATCATCTACAAAGACGAACCCGCAGAACTACATGGGCACTTCTACACTACCGGTTTGCTGGATCATATGGAACAGTCGCTGGCCATCAAGACCGAGAAAGGATTAGTGGTGATAGTCGGATGTTCTCATCCGGGTGTAGGAGACATCCTTAAGGCTGTGAATCAGTTCGGGGAACCGTACGCGTTGATCGGTGGCTTGCACGGTTTTAAGGAGTTTGAGGTGATTAAGGAGCTGGAGATTGTCTGTCCCACCCACTGTACTCAGCACATACCGGAGATTCGACTCTCATATCCGGGCAAGTACATCCAGGGGGGGGTGGGAACGATTATTGAGATATGAGGAACTGCCACTCTGAACGGTAGCGGGAATCCGGCAAGATGAGTACACACCTGCTAATGAGGATTTCTGTAGAAAGTTACAGGGCGGATCACTGGCTTCAAAGCTGACGAGGCGATCGGTGGGTACGGATGTTTTCCACGAGAGTGCCCGGCCCATGAAAATGAATGTTGATGAAGACGCAGTCATATACGTATGTGATAAATCCACGTTCAAGTTCAGATCGGTTACCACGTTGTGAGATAACGGCTAAGCGAACTCGTATTTTCATAGAATATTATATAGTGCGGGCATCGGTATGAATGACCTACCCCCTATATATCGGTCCAGTTTGAGAGTTAGTAATCTGAGCTGAATCAAGGAAGGAGAATCAGATGGGCAGGCAACGATTTACGGTTAAGAGCAACGTCTGTAAGCTCCGGGAGGCTGAGGTGGAAATTCGATGTGGCAGATAGTCTCACTAGTTTTTACCGGCCAGAGCTCTATATCCATCGATCAAACTGATATTTATGATTTCAGTCGGCTTTGATTCGGCTGCCTTCGGAGTATCACCGCCAATACAACCTATCAGACTACCCTGGCACCATCGTGATCAAGGGTGAATGTACACGATTTCTAGCGGATGGAAAAAACTACATTTTGGGCTTGACAAGTAGCTGTTAGCATATATTTATATACGTAGCTACGTATAAAGGTATATATGAACATACAAGACGACGAAATATTTGAACTCCATGCTGAGTTTTGTAAGATAATCGCCAGTCCCAAGCGGTTGATGATAATCGAGTTGCTGGCCAAAAAGGAAATGAGTGTTAGTGAAATAGCCGAAGCTCTTGGTGTACAGCACAGTAATGTTAGCCAACACCTTGGGGTTATGCGCTCGCATCATATGGTAGTAGCGCGGAAAGACGGTCAGACCGTTTATTATCGGTTGGTCAATAACAGGTTGCCGCAGATTTGCGCCGAAATTCGATCTATATTACTTAGCGGGATGAAGGACCGAGCGAAAATGGCCAGTGGGATGATGCGAAGAAAATGATTTGGACTTTTTTTTGCAGAACATATGCATAGCTGCGTATATACGACCATAGCTACAATGGGGCTTCTTATATTAGAAGAAAGAAATCATAGAACAGCCGTATACGAGTACTTGAGTAATGATTTGAAAGACGGAACAGATATGTGTCGTGAGTCTGGTTTTGAATATAGAAAGAATCGTGACAGTTAAATAACATCAACCTCGATTAGCATGGAAGAATGAAATGAAGACATATGATATCTTAACAATTGGGGGCGGTCCTGCAGGTATTAC
The DNA here is from genome assembly GCA_030641085.1 of Calditrichota bacterium. Lineage (GTDB taxonomy): Bacteria > Zixibacteria > MSB-5A5 > GN15 > FEB-12 > DAOWIC01. Next base: position 5,632 of record DAOWIC010000064.1, on the reverse strand, counting down.
TATAGCAAAAATATTGGGGAGGCAAAAGAAAGTTGGTGTTATCCGACCGGAAGACCACTCGATGGTCTACTGTGCGATGCCATATGTTTTGGAGGATTTGATACCTATAGAAAAGACACTAAAAAGGGATGAACTGATAACTGATTCCGGTGCCGATCTTATTCGAGCAACTGTTACGGATGTATCTTTCGAAAAAAACACCATAACCTTAAATGATGGTTCCATATGTAAATACGAGCATTTAATTATAGCAACCGGTGCGACTCCTATGATTCCTCCCATAAGTGGTACAGACTTGAAGGGGGTTTATACATTTAAAACGGAAAATGATCTGAAACTTATTATGTCGGCAATCAAGGAGAAAAGAATAAAGCAAGCGGTTGTAGTTGGTGCGGGCGCAATTGGCATTGAACTGGCACAAGCTCTTAATTCTGTTGTGGAAGAATGCCATCTGGTTGAAATGGCCGGAAGCGTTCTGCCTAATTTGATAGATGAAGATGTTTCGAGAGATGTCCAGGATGAAATGGAAAACCTCGGCATATCATTACATCTGAAAAATAAAGTTACCCACATTGAAGGTAGAGACAGAGTAGATAGGATTATTCTATCACAGGGTGCTGATATTTCTTTCGGTGATGATGAAGGGCTGGTAGTATTTGCCACCGGCATGAAAGCCAATACTGATCTTTTTGAAGATACTGAATTGAGGCTCGGGAATCATGGCATTGTTATCAATAACAAGATGGAAACGAATATTGATGATGTTTATGCTGTTGGTGATTGTGTTCAATTCGAAAGTGGTATCACGCATGAAATAACTCTGGGTAAACTGGCGACCAATGCAGTTCCTATGGCAAGAATTCTCGCCCATAATATCCTGGGCGATGACAGGACTTATGAGGGATACTATAATGGTGCAGCTACTAAGGTAGGTTCTTTATTTATAGGTGGTACAGGCTTAACGGAAGAAGCTGCTAAAAATAGATTCAATGTTGTCGTCGGCTACTCAGAACTGACCACTACTTTTCCGATAATGCCAGGCGCAAAACATATCAAGATGAAATTAATCGCCGACAAGAAAACACTTCGTGTCATTGGAGGGCAGATTGTCAGCGGAAGTACGGTAACAGATAAGATTGACATCATTACCCTTGCAATTCAAAATGGACTAACAACATGGAACTTAACTAACTTCAGTTATTCAGCTCAACCGTACCAATCCTTTTTTCCGGCAAGCAATCCGATTGTTGCATGTGCTGAGCGTATTATTGCAAAACTTAAAGTGGAAATGGCAAATCTAAAACCGGATGAATGTGTGGTGTCAGAGTTCACCAACTGATTTGCGGTTGTTCGCACTGATATAGCAAATGGCAAGACGCCAAAGAGTTGAGAAAAACAATACTATACAAAGGAGAAACGGCCGTGACTAAATTAGTCTTCATATCGTTCCTGTTATTGAACAGTTCGGTCATTCTTGCTCAAGAGAAAGATAGTAGCCAAACAAACTTTGGGATCAAATTCAATGGTTATGTAAAAACAGATATAATGTATGATTCCCGGCAGACTGTTGCTGCGCGCGAAGGACATTATTTATTGTATCCGACTGAAGAACTGCTGGATGTAAACTCTGAAGATATTAATGCAAAAGATAATCTTAACATTTTGGCGATTCAGACTCGATTAGTAAGCAAGATAACGGCGCCGGATGTATTAGGTGCCAAGGTTGGTGGTCTGATTGAAGCTGCTTTTTTTGGTCAAACCGAAAGTGATATTAATGGCTTTCGATTGCGTCATGCCTTTTTAAAAATGGAGTGGGAGAAATCTTCGATATTGATTGGACAATATTGGCATCCGATGTTTGTTACCGAGGTTCATCCGACTACGATTTCATCGAATGCCGGCCTTCCTATCCAGGCTGTTTCAAGAAATCCACAAGTCAAATATACGTACCATGCGGGTGATGTTCATTTGAGTTTAACCGCTCTTTCACAGCTAGATTTCATGAATTTCGGACCAGATGGTACAAGTACATCGTATCTAAGAAACTCTACTGTTCCAATTGTAGATTTTACAATTAAATACAAATCGAATAATATTGTTGTTGGCGCAGGTGCTAATTATAAAAAGCTGCACCCAAGTCTGCAGAATACCGACGGAACAAATATTTATCTGGCAGATGCAGAAATTAGCAGCACGGCATTTATAGGATTCGCTAAATTCGTGAAAAATAGGTTTTCCTGGAAAGTTGAGGGGATCTATGGCGGCAACCTGACCGACCTTGTTATGTTGGGTGGTTACGCTGTAAAAGATACTACTAGTTTAGGTTTTGAGAGTGGATACACTGATATCAAAACTGTTTCTGCATGGACTGAGCTTGCTTACGGCAATGATGTACAAGTTGCTCTATTTGCTGGATATACGGAAAATCTGGGAGCTGATGATAATATTGTCGGTGATATTTACTATTCCCGTGGAAGCGACATAGCGTATGTGATGAGATTCTCTCCTCGAATTCAGTATAAGATTGGCAGAGCGCTTTATGGTGTTGAAGTTGAATATACAGTTGCTGAATATGGTACTCCCGACATAAAAGGTGTTGTACGGAATGGTGAAGCAGTTGGTAACCTAAGAGTTCTATTGGCGGGATATTTGTATTTCTAAAAGCTGATGCTATGCTCGCGACATAGATCGCACACTGTCGAAACGCCGCTGTCGGCCTCTTTCGAAATTCCAATTATCCGTGTCTTCGGAAACCTCAACCGTTTCATCAAAACGTCCTAACTCCGACTCGCCGCAAAGCTCTACTTTCGATCTGTTTACCGCAAGGGGAAGCTTACGCGGTATTTCAAATTGCCATTTATAGATATGTAGTTATAAATGACGGCTCTTGATTCTACAAAGATACAGCGCGTATCACACAGTAAACCAAAGATTAGACGGTTTGTACTTACCTGTTGTTTTTATCGAGCAAGTCGATCGAGCTTTTCTCTTAAAGGATTCAGAGGCAGAATCCCCACTATCCGTTCTTCGGCTCTTCCGTTGCGAAATAAAATAACGGTAGGGATGTTCCTTACCTGATAATTAATGGCTGTCTGCGGGTTCTGGTCTACGTTTAACTTGAAGATGTTCACCTGTCCAATATAATCCGGACCAATTTCATTTAACAGCCCGCCCATCACCTGACAGGGAGGACATCGAGGTGACCAGAAATCGACCGCAGCCGGAAGGTCTGACGCCAAAACCTCCTGCTCGAAAGATTCGTCGGTTATGGGTCGAGGTTTACCCGGTTTGGGTTGCCCGTTAAACAGATTTTTGAGAAATCCCATAGAAAGTCCTTTAGTTGTAAAACTAAACTCTATGATCTAATATACAAAAAAGTCGTCTTATGAGGCCAGGGATATGTAAAGAAACAGATTTTTTTATGCCCTGCTGTCGAATTATTATTCGATGTTTTTCGTTAATAGCCGAATAATGTAACTGGAAACGACATGCGAATCTCACAAATGTTCGGGGAGAATGAACTCAGGTCCGGCTTGAATTCAAGCCCCCCAATCGGGAGGTTTTTTTGGTGTCCAATTGTTAAACAAATGATATTATAAGAAAAAACAGGCACGAACACAGTGTCTCTATTATATAACGAAGAGGAGAATATGAAAACAATCAGACTTTGTATAGGATCAAATGACGGCAATAATATTGCTGAAACCCATATGGGCGATACGGAGTATTTCTACATTTATGATATTTTCGAAAATTCGGAACATTCGTTTGTAGAAAAAAGGACTAATATTGCAAAAAATATGGGACATGCAAAAGCCGAAAAGATGAAAGAAGTTCTTCGAATAATCAAAGACTCAGATATTCTTATCGCCCGGCAGACGAGTCCGAATTTCATAAAAATAGCAGCAAAAACGAAACATCAACCTGTGGTGGTAAAAACTGAGAAGATACCAGATGTACTGATAACATTGTGCCAGTCATTCGATAAAATATATGAACATGTTAGAAGAAGGAAAAACGGTGAATTGTTCGATACTATACTTGAATTATAGCAATCCAGAAAATAGAAAACAGATCGTTGCAGCCTACTATTTTTTCGCTGCGCAACAAAGAGGCAAGTGAGTATGATAATCAGGCTATCTTGGATTATAAATAGTCATCGATATGTATCAAGTCTTCTTTTACAGTTGGAGGCGATATGAAAGAAGAAACAAAGATTGGTATAATCATCTGTGACCGCTATCGCAGGTGTGCAGGCGGTAAATGTTTCAAATCATTGCGAAACAGAGAAGGTGCGTTCAGTAGGTATAAGAATAGGGAGGTTGAGATTGTCGGATACACCACTTGCGATGGGTGTCCCGGTGGGAATATCGAATATGCTGTTGAGGAAATGAAGGTAAACGGAGCAGAGGTGATACATCTTGCCACCGGACTGATTGTCGGTTATCCTCCATGTCCTTATATCACGTATTTTCGTAACCTTATTAAAACGAAATATAGCGTTGAGGTCGTTTATGGCTCTCATCCTATACCTCAAAAGTACCTCAAGATACATGAACAGTTGGGAACATGGGATGATACCGAATGGCAAGAAATTATTCAGCCACTATTAGCTGATGAAAAAACTCGTTTATCCTATGACAAATAAATAAGTACATTAATTGAGCGGCCAGAATCATTACAGAGGGTCGATCAACAATATGTTCCGCTGGTGCTTCACACCGACAGGTTAACCCCACCGTCAGGTGTTGTTTAACTCAACCCTACCTAATTATCTTACAACGACTTCTATTCACCATAGAATACGACATCTTGATCTTAAAATAGAATTCCACAAAAGTTTCCTGAGGGTAATATTGGGGCCGCTTTCAATTCAGGTCCCCAATCGCGAGGTTTTTTTTGCCTCGTTGTCAAATAAACGATATTATAAGAAAAAATATGCAGGAACACAGTGTTTACATTGCTTCAGATGGAAAGGAAGGTGGCATGATGAAAAATGGAGCCCGAATATCCAACAGGGTCTCGCAGATTCCGAAATCGGCGATCCATGAAATGACGAGATTGTCAAAGGAAATTGATGATGTAGCGTTTCTCTCTTGGGCAAAACCGACGGCGGGAGCCCCAGATCACATTAGGGAAGGAGCCATCGCAGCCATAAGGAACGGACAAGTAGACGGATACTCTGAGAACGCAGGTCTTGTGAGTCTGCGGGAGGCTATTGTTGAAAAGCTGAAAAGAGACAATAATGTTGAAGCTGATATCTCGCAGATTCTTGTTACGGTCGGCGCCATTGAAGGACTCTCCGCTGCCATAATGGCGATAATTGACCCCGGAGACGAGGTACTCCTGTTCTCACCGACCTATTCCACTCACATCCGACAGGTTACAATAGCTTCAGGAAAACCGGTATTGGTCCCCACTGTCGAAGAAGAAGGTTTCGCCCTTGATTTCGACGCCATCAGAAAAGCAATTACTCCTAAGACGAAAGCGATCATCTGCTGCTCGCCCAATAATCCGACCGGCACGGTTTTCTCCGAAAAGGAACTCCGTGAGTTGGCCTCGCTCGCATTGCAGCATAACCTCATGATCATAACGGACGAAGCATACGAGTACTTCATCTATGACGGTCACC
>DAOWIC010000265.1 GCA_030641085.1 Calditrichota bacterium | reverse complement strand
CCCTGGGCCAGGAAGAGGTCCCCCATAGTTTCGGTATAGAAATATATCTTTCTCAAAGGCGCCCGAGAGGGAACCTTGTCGGCCGCCTCCAGCGGTCGCTTGATCGTTATCGTCCGGGTGGTTTCGCGCGCTTTCGGCGACAGCGGCGAATATAATGCGTGGCAGTCAGGATCGATTTCGAGCACGCGACGGTATCCGGCCAGCGCCGTCATCTCGTCGCTGTTGGCAAATTTAATATCGGCCAGGTATTTCAGCGCCACCAGATTGTCCGGGTCAACCGACAGAACATGATAGAACTGCTCGGCGGCGGAGTCGGTCTGTCCGGCGTGATACAGCGCCCGCGCCAGGATGAGACGGACCGACAGAAGATCGGTCTCTCGCTCAAGCTGCTCGCGACATATCTCCACCGCTTTCGAGTAACGTCCCTCCCGAAGGTGAGTGGCCGCCACTGCCGGAGCGTAACCGGTCAGGCATAGCTCCTCCGACGACGTTTTGTGTGAATGCCTGGCATCCTTAAACATAGGCATCTAAGTAACGTGATATTGAGGGAAAAATCAAGTCAGTCGATATGTTTTTGTCTGTGGCCGGATCGAAGCAGAGCTACAGTTTTTTCAGGATACTGCTGGTGGACCGTCCGCGGGTCAGCTTGATTCGGGCAATGCGACCACCGTAGGATTTGACAAAGTCCGCCCCGGCGATCTCTTCAATGCGGTAGTCGGCCCCTTTCACCAGCACATCCGGCCTGACCGCCCGGATCAGTTTATCCGGCCGGTCCTCGCCAAAGAAGACCACATAATCAACCGCTTCGAGTGCAAGCAGAATAATTGCCCGGTCGGTCTGGTTTTGTACCGGTCGGCTGTTGCCTTTGATCCGGCGCACCGAGGCATCGCTGTTTAAGCCCACTACCAGCACTTGGCCCATCCTTTTTGCGCGAGTCAGGTATTCCACATGGCCCCGATGGAGGACATCAAAAACGCCGTTGGTAAAAACCACCCTCTTCCCCGTCCGACGCAGGCGGCGGCAGAGACTGGCGATATCAGCCCGTTTTATGAGGTTTTTCTTCATCAATCTATCAGCCTCGGCAATTCGCCCCAGATACCTAAGACCAGCAAAACCAGACCGCCGATCACGATCAGGATCCGTTCCACGCGATGACGGCTCTTGCGACCCAGTTTTGAGAGAATATGCGGCGGGCAGAAAGCGTAGGCTATCAACGCCACTCCCCCGATAACCTGGATTGCCCGAAAAGCTGCTTGCCCGGTAATCATCCGATTATCCGCTGGCTGTCTTGTGAAGGATGCCATTCTTGAGGTTGCGAACCAGTTCCGCCCTTAGCTGCCGTGCGTCGATGGTTGCGGTACCAACTTCGGCGATTGTCAATCCGGCTCCGGCATTGGCCATAATGGCCGCCTCAGCCAGATCCGCACCGGCCGCAATAGCCGATACGAAGGTAGCGATAACCGTGTCACCGGCACCGGTGACGTCGTAGACTTTATGAGCAAAGGTGGGGATATGCGTCGCCTCGGAACCCTCGCGGAACAACGACATGCCGTCGGCGCCGCGCGTGATAAGAATCGACTTCGCCTGGAGCTTTTTCAGCAGACCGTTACCGACTTCAGCCAGATCGTCTTCGTTCCTTATTCGACGGCCATAGGCGAAACCGGCCTCATGGTGGTTGGGCGTAATCACCGAGACTCTTTTGTAGTTATGAAAGTGAGTCTCTTTGGGATCGACCGCCACAAAGATATCCTTCTCAATGCAGACATCCATTACTTTCTCAAGCAGCGATTTGGTGATAACGCCCTTACCGTAGTCGGAGATGATTACCGCCCGGACCTCATCGGCCACCGAGAGGAACCGACTGAACACTCTCTTTTCGGTCTCAAGGTCCAGTTCGTGAACAGTCTCGCGGTCGGCCCGCACGACCTGCTGGTTATTGGCGATTACCCGTGTCTTGATCGTGGTCCGGCGAGTGCGGTCGGTGACGACATAGCGACTGGAGATACGCTTCTCTTTCAATAACTGGTTCAGCCTGACCGACGCCTCATCTTCGCCCGCTGTTCCCAGCAGCAACGGCTCATCGCCCAGCGCCCTGATATTGGCGGCGACATTGGCCGCTCCACCCAGTAAAAACCGATCCGACGTAATCTCAACCACCGGCACCGGCGCTTCCGGAGAAATGCGATTGACCACCCCGAAAAGATATTCATCAAGCATTATATCCCCGAGAATGAGGATCTTCGCCTTCCCTATCGCTGAGGTAATGAGATCAACTCTGTCTGCGTTTAGAAACATCCGTGACACAAATCCTTTTATTTACCTGTCGAAACACTTATCTTAAATCAGTTGACTTAAGCGCTGAATATATTAAAATGGGTTGTTTTATACAAGCAGATAGATTGAAATTTAACGTCCACATACAAGGGTATCCCATATGAGCCAACCTCAACATCCTCAACAAATTAACATAGAGTTGGGTGAAAAGGAAGCGGAGGGGATCTACGCCAACATGGCCATGATCATGCACTCGCCGACCGAGATTATAATCGATTTCGCCCGGGTAATGCCACGACTGCCCAAGTCGAAGGTCCTATCCCGCATTATCATGACGCCGATGCACGCCAAGCTGCTTCACAAGACGCTGACGGAGAATATCAAGAAGTTCGAGGCCCAGTTCGGCGAGATTAAGATTTACGGTCATCCGGAAAAATCAACCCAGAACATCGGCTTTGAATCCGGCAACCAAAAACCCGGAGGCGACGAATGACCAAAGGTTATTTCTCGTTTGTTCTCCATAGTCACCTGCCCTACGTGCTGTCGCACGGTCGCTGGCCCCACGGCACCGACTGGCTCTGCGAGGCGGCAGCCGAGACCTATCTGCCGCTGTTGAGAATACTCAATGAGTTGATCGACGAAGGCTGTCACCCACGGCTGACAATCGGCATCTCGCCGGTCCTGTGCGAGCAACTGGCCGACAACTCGTTCAAGGATGAGTTCGTGACCTACCTGAATCAGAAGATCAAGGCGGCCGAACATGACGCCGAGGAGTTCACCCGTTACGACCAGCCGAATATGCTCGCCAATGCTGAATCATGGCAGAAGTTCTTCCGGTTGACACTGGACCATTTCAACAATATCGGGCAGGATGTCCTCTATGAGTTCCGCAAACTGCAGGATAACGGGTATCTCGAAATTATTACCTGCGGCGCCACTCATGGTTATTATCCACTGCTCTCGCGCGATGAATCGCTGCAGGCGCAGACCAAGATGGCCGTAAAAAATTACCGCCGCCACTTCGGACGGGAGCCGCGCGGTATATGGCTGCCCGAGTGCGCCTACCGCCCCCGCTACGAGTGGACCCCACCGGTTCCGATTAACGACCGCCAGGCACCATACCTTCGCAAGGGCGTGGATGAACTGCTGACCGAAAACGGCCTCGACTTTTTCATAATAGACTCGGCTCTGCTCATGGGGGGCAAGTCGGTCGGCGTATATATCGATCGCTTCGAGGCCCTGCGAAAGCTCTGGGACCAGTTCGAAAAGAGCTACACTCCGCGCGAGGAAGAACTGGACAAGACCCCGCGCGAGGCTTACCTGATCTCGTCGTCACCGGAAGGCAAAAAACCAACCGCCATATTCACTCGCGACCCGGAGACGGGGTTGTTGGTATGGTCCGGCGAGCACGGTTACCCGGGCGACGGTAGCTATCTCGACTTTCACAAAAAGCGCTTTCCCGGCGGGCACCGATACTGGGCAGTCACCTCGGCCAAGGCTGACCTGGCCGACAAGGTGGAATACAACTGGCAGTCGGCGCTGGAACGAATACCGGAAAACGCCGATCACTTCGCCGGCAAGGTTGCCGATATCCTCACCTCCTACCATCAGGAAAGCGGCCACGCGGGTGTTCTGGTCGCCCCTTACGATGCCGAGTTGTTCGGTCACTGGTGGTTCGAGGGTCTGCACTTCCTCAAGCGAGTGCTGAAGGATATCTGCGAAAACCAGCAGATCGAACTGACCTTCCTCTCCGAAGAGTTGAAACGCCAGCAACCGGATAAGGTGATATCCATTCCCGAAGGTAGCTGGGGGCAGGGGAACCATCACTATATCTGGCTCAACGAGAACAACGAGTGGACCTGGAAACACATCTATGAGTGTGAGGCGAAGATGTGCGAACTGGCGCGCTACTGGCAGGATCATCCGCAGAGCCACGACGAAAAGCTCGAGGCGATGCTCAAGCAGTTGGCGCGCGAGCTGATGTTGATGTCCGCCTCGGACTGGCAGTTCTTGATCTCAACCTGGGCCGCCCGGGACTATGCTGAACTACGCCTGACCGAGCATTACGAGGACTTCAAGAGGATCGCCGCCATGATCGATAAGAAGATCGATGGCGAGACGATTGAAGAGGGCGAGTGGCAGTTATTCGAAGACTGCTCAAAGCGAGACACCCTGTTTGAGGATATCGAGATCGAGTGGTTCGCCCGGGTCGAGTACCCAGCCTGATACATATGCTGTTAAGATCACAGGCCCGCCTTGTCGATGACAGGCGGGCCTGTTTTTATATTGATTCGCCGGCACCTCCGGCGCCATCTTAACAGCATGAGTGTTGCCAGCTTAAGCGAAAAATGCCCCTACTGCCGGGAGCCGATAAAAGCCGGGGCAACCAGGTGTAAGCATTGCCACGCTGATCTTACCTCGATGCCTCGCAAGAAATCGGCCCTGGTGAAATATAATACTTTTCGAAGCGGTTTCCTCACCGGCACACTCTTTACCGTGATAATCCTTTTGCTGGTCTGGCTCCAGTTTTTCTCAGATTAAGGTTAGCCGACAGGCCTTTTTTCGCTACGATAGCCGGTTTTCAAGCTATCTCTCAAGAAATCGGCCCCATATACCGATAGTATTGACAGTAGTGGGAACAAGTGGATTATACAACATGGCAGCACACTGGGGGAAAGCGACTTGGACACCAAAGGCACTGTATTAATAGTAGATGACGAGCAATTCATCAGGCAGATTCTGGGTCGAATAGTGAAACGGGAGGGCTACACTGTCAGCGAGGCCCGCGATGGAATCGAAGCGCTGGAAATGCTCGAAACCGAGACATTTCATTTTGTCATTTCCGATATTAAAATGCCGCGCATGGACGGTATGGAGTTGCTCAACGCCATCAAGGCCCAGCACCCCAAAACCAAAGTCCTCATGGTAACCGGTTACGCCGGTGATTACACTGCCTGGGATGTTATCTCCGCCGGCGCCGATCATTACATTACCAAGCCGTTCAAGAATACCGAGATCGCCACCACCTTACGCAGCCTGCATACCCGGTCCGCCACAAAACTGCCGCCCGGTCAATAGAGCACGGCGGCCCGGACATACCTCACCGATAACCGGAAATCTTCCGGCCCTCTATTTTTTAACTTTTACAAAAAGGATTCGCTGGCCTTCCACGCGGTCGATTTCAAACTCGAAATTATGCCATTTGATCCGCTGGCCTTCGCTGGGAACCGAACCGACCAGATCATAAATCAATCCGCCCACCGAGTCGTAGTCACCCTGGTCGTAATCCGTGTCGAGATAATCCTGCAGCTTCTCCACCATCATGCTGGCGTTAACCAGGTACCGGCCGTCGCCAAGACGGGTCATCTCCGATTTTTCGGAGTCATGCTCATCCTGAATTTCGCCGAAGATCTCCTCGATGATATCCTCCAGCGTCACCAGGCCGGCGACACCGCCGTACTCGTCGACGACCATGGCTATATGTTGCCGTTTTAATTTGAACTCGCGCAACAACTCGCCGATGATCTTGGTCTCGGGCACAAAATGCGGCTTGCGCAGGTAGTCGCGGATACTAAAGACCTCTCCCGGTTCCGGCATGCGATTGAAGAAATCCTTGACGTACACCAGCCCGATAACTTTGTCGATTGTCTCCTGGTAGACCGGATAACGCGAGTGACCGTCCTTGATAATCATCTCGCGGATATGCTTGAAACTCATATTCTCTTCGATACCGACAATGTCCGGCCGCGGGATCATTATCTCGCGAACCGTGGTCTGGTCCAGAAGAAATATCTGGCTGATCATTTCCTTTTCTTCTTCATCCATTATCGTCTGGCTGATACCGGCGTGTTCGGCCACGGTATCGATGGCCCGCTCCACGATTTCCTCTTTTTCTTCCTCGGACACCTCGTCCGGTGATTCCAAGCGCGAGAAGATGCCACGATAGACTTTTACCAGGGGCAGGAGAGTACTGTAAATAATGGAGATGATCGACAAGTGGCGAATCATGCGGCGGTTTATCGCCCGGTGTGAGGCATGCCGCGGCAAGTACTCTATGATGGAAAGGTATAGCAGCCAGACAACCAGCAGGATGACCGGGCAAGCAACCGTGTGGCCGATCCCTGACAGGTCGGACAGGGTTTGGCTCAATCGAAACGACAGAACCGTGATCAAAATCAGGATCAGCGATTTGTAGACGACGACCACCTGCATCAACGCCTTGGGATCGTGGGTCAGCCTCTTGAGCAGCGCGCGCCTCTCAAGGGAGATGCCCGGCAGCAGTTCTTCGGCTTCGTCCGGGTCGACATAAATAGCCAGCGAATACAATGATACTATGTACCCGGTCTGGTATCCGAGCAACACGATCAGGAGATATACTAAATCCAGCATGGTCATCTTCTCACTGAGGCGTGGCCAGGTAATGTTCTTCACGCTCTTTCATCCGCCCGGCGTCCCGCTCGTTCATATGATCGTAACCGAACAGGTGCAGCAGGCCGTGGCAAAAGAGCCGCAGGAATTCATTGGTGACCGTGCCCCGATAACTCGACGCCTGGCGACGGGCAGTCGGTGTCGCGATATATATTTCGCCAAAAACGCTCTCATCGGAGTCCGGTTCATCGAGATTGAATGAAAGTACGTCGGTCGGCCGGTCAATTGACCGAAACTCCCGATTGAGTACCTGAATTTCCTCATCGGTGGTGAAAACGAGACTGACCGTGCCCTTCCTGCCGCGTCCGCTCTCTCTTGCCACAACGCGCTCAAAAAGGGAGTGGAGTTTCTTTCTGGGCAGATAATCCTGGGCTACTTTATGAATCTCCAGCCTCATTCCTCGTCTCCCTTATCCTTCTTGGGATAGGCCACACGATGATGGAAAGTGCCGATCAGCACCTGTGTAAAGGCTTTTTTTATGCCAGCCAGGTCTCGCAGAGTCAGCGGACACTCCGACAGTTCGCCGGACTGGAAGCGATCGTTGATAATCCGCTGAATCAGATTCTCCAGCCGCGCCGGCTTGGGATCATCCAGCGTACGGCTGGCCGCCTCGACCGCATCGGCCAGCATGGCAATCCCGGTTTCGCGGGTCTGTGGTCTCGGCCCCGGATAGCGGAACTTGTTGGCTTCCTCCTGATCGACCCCGGCCTCGATCGCCTTGGCATAGAAATAGCTCTGTACCATCGTACCGTGATGCTCCTCGATGAAATCCAGCACATCGTCGGGAATATTTGCCTCCTCGCCCAGGTTGCGGCCGATCTTCACATGAGACGACAGAATCAGCGAGGACATCGATGGTGTCAGGTCCTCATGCTTCGACTTGACACTGAGCTGGTTTTCAACAAAGTACTCCGGTATCTCGATTTTTCCAATATCGTGGTAGTAAGCACCTACGCGCGCCAGAAGTGAATTACCACCGATCTCCTTGGCCGCCGCCTCCGCCAGATTACCGACAACAATCGAGTGGTGATAGGTGCCGGGCGCCTCCACCGCCAGCCGTTTCAGCAGCGGCTGGTTAGGATCCGAAAGTTCCAGCAGAGTGATATCGGTGGTGATACCGAAAATCGATTCGAATACCGGCAAAATTCCGATCGCCAGAAATGATGTCACAATCACCGCGGCCAGCCCATAGCCCATTTCCGACAGGATGTCGGCGTTCGGGGTCAGCTTCATGGTCTCGACCAGCAGAATGAAAATGACAAACGCCAGTGACGTAATCCAGGTTATCCTGAAGAAGTGGGTGCGCCGGCGAACCCGCGTGGAGGCGAAACAGGCTACTGTTCCCACAACTACGGTCATGAGCACAATCGTAAAGTTGAACCGGTGCATAATACCCAGGAGCAGTGCCATGACCACGGTGGAGAGGATGCCCACCTCCGCGTCGAACAGGATCGTCACCACAATCGGCAGCAGGACTACCGGGTACAGGTAAACGGACAACTCCAGCGATCCGCCGCCGAGACTGGCCAGATAGACCAGAATCAACTGAAGTGCAAACACCAGAATCAGCGCCAGCAGCTTCGGATTTGATTTGTATATCTCTTTACGGAAGAAGTAGAGAAAGAGATAGAGCATCAGGAAGGTGGCAAATACCAGCAACATCCGGGCAAAAACCGGTAACAACGTCGCCACCCAGCCCTGGTTGGCTGCCTGGCTGCGCTGGGTTTTTACCATTTCCTGAAGTATCTGTTGCTGCCGCTCGCTTACTTTCTGCCCGGAGCGAATTACAATGTCATTCGGTTCCACGACTTCCTTGACCTTGGAGATCGAAGCGAGCGCCTCTTCCACCCGGCTGTTGTACTCTGCCATATTGACGCGCAAGTTGGGGTGAATAAAGCTGCGCCCCACCAGGTAGTAGTACTCGACGTCAATTGGCGTCGTCGCGTTCAGCTTGTTCAGGGCGGTCAGAAGCCGGGCGTTGGCGATGGCGATAGGATACAATTTGTCCCGGCCGTACAAACTCTGTGCCTCGCCCCGGCGCACTACCACATTTTTGTTAAGAGATCCCGGCAGCGAATACTGGTCGGGCAGCACCCCAACCAGGTAGATGTTGCGCCGGTAAATCTGTTCGAGATGGAAATAGACCGTGTCCAGATCATCCCTGGCAAACGACTGCACAATGGCGGTCTTGCTCAAGAGAGGAAAACGCTGCGAGACAATTTCGACATAGAGACTGTCGTGCTGCAGCATCTCCCAGTTATCGCTTGCGCGCAGTGAGTCGATCT
>DAOWIC010000100.1 GCA_030641085.1 Calditrichota bacterium | reverse complement strand
GCATCGGCTACGGCTGGCTGAGGATCATGACGCCCATCGTGGTCGGATCGGCGTCAATTGGTGTGAGCCAATTGGCGGCCCCATCAAACCGCTTTTGCTTGCGGCGGAAATTGAGCCGCCATTCCTGACCGGCCTCGGCCGTGGCCCCCAGTTGTGCCAGCGGAATTCGTACCTCAATCGACCAGAAATCGTCACCGCGGACTGTCTTTGCCTCGTACTCACCGTTCCAATCGCGGTCATACCGCATCCAGCCATCATCGCCGCGATAACACAACTGATCGAAGACGCTGCCGAGAGGATTGAAATAGATCTGGTAGACCGTGTCCGAACCATGCACCGGCTCGATAAAATAACCGACACAATCCTCGCTATAGATCGGCCCGTCATGCTCGGTGACAGTGGCTCTTATGGAATCGATCATTGCATCATCGCAGTGAGCCGCCAGATACAGGTTGTCCTTATCATAGGCGAAATAGAACCGGAACGGGTCGATCTTCATATCGGTCCCATCCGGATTGTAATAGTATGTCTGAGGCTGCTGCCAGCATTTTTCGGACAGGTCACCGTCGATTGTTGGTGATGAATTCACCGGTGAACAGGCGACCTCGCGGGATACCCAGAGATTGCCTCCGACCGGCACCTGTTTGCCTTCGGCGTACGTGAATTTGGCCGACATGGTCGGCACGGGATAGATTGGGCCGTCGCGTCGAACGGCGAACTTGAACGTTCCGTCCTCCCCGCCCGGCACTTGCACCGGCATTACCATTGGATCGATAAACCATCCTTCGGGCGTTTCCCAGCGCAGTGTATCATCGAGGGTGTACTCCGAGAGCGAGTTTTTCAGTATGACAGAAATCTCTCCCTCATCGGTGTCGTTAGTCGGCGCAATCAACAACGGCTCCGCGCAAACCATTCCGGCGCGGCGAATCGGCGAAAAGACCAGTCTTTCGTCGGCCTCTACCTCGTTCCAGGGTCTGACACTGCCGGCGTCAATCGGCGCGATGTGAATTCCCTTGCTATCAACCGTGACCCAGAGGAAGTGATACCCAATGCCGGTCGGTCCGGGAACCATGCCACCACCGGAACTGCCGACAGTTGTATATTTGATGCCGTCGTACTCACCTGCAAAATAGTCGTGATAATGCCCGGAAAAGACCGCATCGACACCATACCCGACAAACAGGCTGTGGAGCGTGTCCGGTATGCCGCGAGCGGTGGTTTCGTACCAGAACGGCTTATGGTACAGGACAATGGTATATGCTGCGCCGGTGTTTTTGGCCAGATCGTCGGCGAGCCACTCGATTTGTTCGGCAGGCAATTGGTCACTTGCCTCCCAGCGACTGTTATCGAGCATAATCAGGTGGATGTCCTCGAAATCAGCCGAGCGATAGGGTTTCCCGACATATTTGCAGTAGCTGGCCAGCATGCCGTCCATAGTGATATCGTGATTGCCGGGAGCGATATATAGCGGTACCTCAAGCGGTTGGATTAGCTTTACGTATTCCTCCCACCTTGCTTGCAAGGTGACGGTATCGTTAGTATAACCTACAATCAGGTCGCCCGGTGTAATCACAAAATCCGGGCGCATCCGGGCGACTTCAGCCACAATTGCTCCGTAGACGCCCGGATGCGGCTCACCGGTACGGTCGCCCAGGACAGCGAAGCGAATCGGGCGGTCCTGTTTTTCAATGGTTTCGGCAGCGAATGATGACAATCCGGATGCGGCGACAATCAGCAAGCCGATAAGGAGATGGTGAAAAGAGAATTTTCGAGC
The DNA here is from genome assembly GCA_030641085.1 of Calditrichota bacterium. GTDB lineage: Bacteria > Zixibacteria > MSB-5A5 > GN15 > FEB-12 > DAOWIC01. The sequence goes on along the minus strand of DAOWIC010000100.1, from coordinate 6,361 downwards.
CATTTGACACCTCCGACTTAGATTTTTGGGAATAGGGGAAGCTGGATAATATGTGCTCGCAATTCAGACCGCAAGCGCTTTTTTCAGAAAACAGCAATTTGTGATGTGGCCAATGGGCGACCGCAGTCTAAATAGAAAGGCCGTCCCCGCGTCGTTGCGGGGACGGCCATTAAATGGTCTGGTAATATACAAATCGATTACGGACAGGGTACCGGGTCCGGGCCGCCGTCAAACGACCACCTCACCCAGTAGACGATATCGGCTACGTCGACCTGATCGCTGTCGTCCATATCACACTCGGGGTATGATCCTGGCGGGTCTTCACAGGTCGGTCCGATCGGATCGCCGTTGAACGACCAGCGCACCCATTCGACGACATCGGAGACATCAACACGGCCGTCATGGTTGAAATCGCCGCGAATCTCACAGCATCCGTCACAGACATCTCCAATATCGTTGCCGTCGGAGTCAGCCTGATCCGGGTTGTAGTCTTCCGGGCAATTATCACACAGATCACCCACGCCATCGCTGTCGCCGTCCTCCTGCCCCGGGTTATCGATTTCGGGACAGTTATCACAGGCGTCCCCAAAAGCATCGGCATCGGAATTAGCCTGATCGGGATTCGGATCGTCGGGGCAGTTATCGCAGAGATCGCCCAGCAAATCCGCATCGGCGTCGGCTTGATCCGGGTTGGCCGTGTAGGTACAGTTATCATCCTCACACTCGTTTGCCGGGAAACCGGGATTGCCGTAAGTATCACCGTCGGAGTCGGTGCAGGCATCGCAAGGATCACCCTCACCGTCCTCGTCGAAATCGGACTGCCCGGTGTTAGCTGTTTCGGTGCAATTGTCGCAATCATCGCCGACCCAGTCGGCATCGGCATCTCCCTGCTCGAAATTGTAAACATCAGGACAGTTGTCGAGAATATTCACGATCCCGTCGCCATCGCTGTCCCCATAGAAATCGGTAGTGAAAAACCGTATCGAGGTCGGCTCGCCGGCCTTCTCGGCATCGTAATGTTCCCAGATTATCTTGGCACCTTTTTCCGAGATGTCGGTCGATCTGTATTCGCTGATAACAAGCTCGCCCTCGGGGCTGACCTGTGTCGGAGCGCCCCAGTTGGCGCCGCCATCGTGACTGACCGACATATACAGGGTGTTGTCGGCGACGAAGGTACAGACGAAGATCGCGCCCTCAACGTGCGCCACCCGCGGGTAGCGTTCGTCGGCAACCCCGGCCGTGACAACGCTCAGCGCCAGGTCGCCCACTTCACCGTCGCCCAGCGGATCGTACCAGCAGACAATCTCGCGATCCTCAGGCGCTTCATCCGACCAGAATTCAGACACCGTGACCACCATACCGTCATTGGCGGCCACCGCCGGATAACGGACATGTTCGCCCGGGTCGAGGCTGTAGCTGAAGCCGCCGGCCTGAGTTTGATCGTCCATGTCGGCGAAGTAGTCGTACCGGAAGAACAATCCCCACTGGCCTTCGACATCATCGTAACGGTCATATACGGCGTAGGCCATGTAAGTCACATCGTCGATATCGTTGGTCGTGGTGGCGCATCCGTTGAGATCGGAATACCAACTGATACTGGCGTAACCGGTACCATCGGTCGGATAGAGAATATGCGGGGCATTGATGAGATCGTCCGGAGCGGTGTAGGAGGAACTGTGAACCAGGGAGATGATTCCCCAGTTCCAGTCCTGCTGCGAGCTATCACATGCCATGTCGGACATCAGCATGTTGTGCCAGCCCCAACTGGAGAAGTCCCATGAGACCAGGCTGTATGTCTCCGGCTTGGCGGCATGGAGAGCGGTCATGAGATAGATGTCGGTGCCGTTGTTATCCGATTCCGAAGGAACCAGCGTACCGTAAAAGGTTGTGTCTTTGCCCCAGTAATCGGCCGAGGGGTAGCTCGGTTCACCGGTCAGTGACCAGGCCACAGCATCGCTGAAGATGAGGCCGTGATTACCTGAACCCCACCAGACAAGCAGCGAATCATCTTCGGCGTCGATCCACTTGTGGCTCAGCATCATATGACCGTCACCGGCATCGGCAATCGCCGGCAACGAACCTATAAAGGTCGGCTGCGGGGGCGGCGGCGTCATTTCCACCGAAAATTCGTAATCGCCCGAGGGATCGACACTCTCACCGTCGATCACAATGTAGTACACGTTTCCGGTGAAGATTTCCACCTCGAACAGAGCCGCCTGCGGAACCGGGCAACTGCCGTCAAAGCGGTTGCACGCAACCACTGTCGACGCATCATTCTCGTATACCCACAAGTGAGTGAAGAAACTCGAGCCACAAGTGCTGATGTCAATAGTCGTGTCCATCGTGGCGGTGTAGCTGTAGACTACGTCCGGAGCAGCATGGGTCGACCCGATGCAGATCTCATCATAATCGTCACCGTAGCCGACCGTGGTGCCGACATCCGCAAACGGCAGACTTGGAATCGGGGGCGCGGACGCGATGTCATCACCGCCCTGCAGATAAGTAATCTCCGCCAGGCCGGATGGACCGGCGCTTTTCAGCGGCTGTGTTACAGTCGGAACCGGCTGCATCTGCAGGCTCATCGACCGCGCCGATACCGCCTTCTCAACACTCTGCACGATCGGGAGTTTGAAATCTTCCTTGTTCACCGTTGCCTGATCTGCAGCCGCGAGAGATACCGAGAGCAGCAACAGAATTAGCAGGTAACCACTTTTACGCATGATGTTCCTCCTACACATATTATTCCAGTCATTTATCTCATCAGTGGCGGGTTTAAAGTCTGCCGGAGTACGATGAGGATGCAGATGGCACTGGCTCAGAGCACTCCGGGCACTCGGTCATTCATTTCAGCGGCGGCGATGTTCCGGTGAGGTTAGCTCCCTTACCGCAATATACATCGCCCGTTGTTGCTTGCCAGTGAAATCTTGCCAGAAACAACCGTTTTGCCCTCTACCGAGGATTATAGCCAGATTGCCATTATGCCGTCGAAATCGACACAGTTCCGGCAACTCCCTTCAGTTTATGAGGTTAAATCCGCGCCGGGCGCGGGCAATACCACCCACATTATATTATCGGGGAATAATGCAATTTCATCAGTCGAACGCGCAAAAAACCGCGGGCGCGACCAGACTCACCACCCTGCTTATAAGTAGTTAAATCGGAGTGGCTTAGTGGCGCCTGATTTCTGGCGGCATACGATTTGAAAAGGCCGAACGGAATTCCCGTTCGGCCTTTATCTGCATCGTGAGGTCGGCCTGTTACAGTTTGGCCATCTCCGTCTCAAGGCGGGTCACCAGATCATCGAGCTGCGCCATAACGCCCTGGATAGCTTCCGGTTTGGTGAGATCGACGCCCGCTTTTTTGAGCTGCTCCACGGGATAATCGTTGCCACCCGATTTCAAGAGTGTCAGGAATCGGTCAAGGGCAGGATCGGCGATCTCTTTGTCATCAGACGTTATATCCCTGAACAGCTTGGCCGAGGCGGCGTAGCTGGTGGCATACTTATAGACATAGAAGGGAACATCGTAGAAATGGCTGATTCGGGCCCAGGTGGAGCCGTACAGTTCGTCGAAAGTGTACACCTCGCCGTGATGTTCCTTAAGGAGGTTGGTATAAATCTCGGTCAGTGCGGTGGCGGTCACGGGTTGTCCCTGTTCGACCAGCCGATGCGCCTGCAGTTCATAGTCGGCAAACATTACCTGGGCGTAGAATGTGCCTTCGATGTTGTCGATTGCCTGCTGAAGCAACGCCACCCGCTCGATCGGATCCCTGGCCCGCTCGAGCATGAAATCAAGCAGCAACGCTTCGTTCATAGTTGATGCTACTTCGGCCACAAACAGAGTATACGAAGAAGTCGCCTTCGGCTGATACTGGTCGGAGAGCATGCTGTGAACCGCGTGACCGGCCTCGTGGGCAAGGGTGAAAACATTGTCGAGGGTTTTGTTGTAGTTCATCAGGATATACGGATGAACCCCGTAGACGTTACCGGAGAACGCGCCGGTCGCCTTACCGGCGGTTTCGTACACATCGACCCACCTATTTTCTAATACTCGGCGAATGTTTTTCTGATACTCGTCCCCCAGTGGCTTGACGGCATCGAGGATCCAGTCGATTACTTCATCATATTCGTAGGTACGCTCAAAATCGACAATCGGAATCGAACCATCATAACCGTGGTACTCCTCGAGTCCGAGGATTTTCTTGCGCAGGGCGTAGTATTTCTGCAGCGGGGCGACACCGTCACGCACGGCGGCAATCAAGTTTTCATAAACCGCTACCGGGACATTATTACCATGCAAGTATGATTCGAGGCATGAGTTGTAGTTACGGGCTTGAGCCGTTGCCCAGTCACGCTGCAGGACGCCGTTGTAGAGTGCCGCGTAAGTATTGGCGTTAGCGGCATAGGCGCCATAGTACGCCTCGAATGCTTTGCCACGATCGGCCTGGTTTCGATTGGTGGCCAGAACGAATCGATACTGTCCGGGTGTCATAGTTAGCGTGTCGGCTTCTCCCAACACGACATCGGGATATTTGATATCGGAGGTGGATAGTTCGTTGTACGCCGCCCTCGGCGACCTTCGCAAAGGCAAATAGTAGGAGAGCAGTCGTTCGCTGTTCTCATCAAGCACGTGCTCCTGCTGACGGTAGGAATCCTCGATGCCGAACCGGTAAGGCGCCAGGCGCTTGTTCTCGTTCAGCCAGGTCTCCATTGTCTCCCACTGGATAGCCAGCATCTCAGGCTCGAACCAGGCGGTAGCCGTGCTGAACTTCGCAAGCCAGATCTGAACCTTCTGGAACCTGCCGGACACCTCGTCGTCGCGCATGTCCAGGGCACGGGCCAGACCGGGGTAGCGATAGACTTTGTAGAGAATCCGGTCCAGTTCATCGCTCAGCTCGAAGGCCCGGGCCAGGTTATCAGAACTCTGGTTCAATTTGCCCTGCAAGGCGATGTAGTCATCCATCACCTTATCCAGTACGACAAAGTCCGCCTCCCAGGCCTCCCAATCGGGGTATATGTCCGAAAGGTCCCATTTATACTTGTCGTCGATCTGGTCGCGGGTCTTTTCGGCAGCAGTCACGGCCCCGGTGATTCCCGTCACAAACAAGACGGCAAACACCATCAAAAAGACCCAATGTTTGTTAGTCACTCGCATGCTCCCAACTCCTTCTCCATTGATTTGGATCATTGTCGCCGAAAGGCAGACATGATTGGTGATTTTTTAGTGAAAGTAGTTCTGAATCGCGTGGATGTCATTTCGCAAAGCATTGACAGAGGCACCGATATTCCGTATCTTTAGAAGAGTCATTCAACCGAAAACAATGGTTCTCGCACGATAATTAGTTTACGTTAGCGGAGGGATTAGGTTTCACCTTTGGCGCAACTCCCACGGCTGTTCGCTATTGATAAGCCATAACCGGCGGGACCGGTCAGCGGTTCCACGCCGAAAATACAGTTTATTTAACGACGTTTAGCGGCGAGCGACGTGCAACTACAAATATGAGAAAACAGGCAAGAAACGTGCTATATCGTAAAAAGGCCTGTCAGATCGGCCGTGAAGGGCACGGAAACAGGTAGGAGGGACCGGTAATGAAGTCTTTCATTGGGATCATGGTAACGGTCTGCTGCGTTTTGCCGTCGTTGGTGACGGGAGCGACCGGAGTACCTGGCTCGATATACTACCAGGGGCAACTCGAGGACGCCGACGGCAACCCGGCGCCGGACGGTTTTCATCTCGTCCGATTCGTCATGTACGATGCCGAGACGGACGGTAACGAACTGTGGGACAGTCATTACCAAGAGATTGAGACGCACAGCGGTACATTCAACATCGCCCTCGGCGCGCCTCCCATGCCGGGCTTTCCGGACGGCCTCTTTTCTTCTGATTCCACTCGATATCTGTCGATCCATGTGGGGACGGATCCGGAGATCAGGCCACGCACACGACTCATATCAACCCCGTACGCCTTTCACGCCATGAGGTCCGATTCGGCCCTGTTCGCCGAATCCGTGCCGGATAATTCCATCTCATCGGAGAAACTCGCTCCGGATGCGGTTGGTTCGCCGCAGGTTCAGGATAACGCTCTGTCTGCGGTCGATTTCATCGACGAACCCGGTCTGGCTAGCGGTTTTACGCAGACCGCCGTAGCGCTTCCCCTATCAGACATTACTATCCTCGATTCCGCCGTAATTGTCTGTCCGAACGATGGCTACGTTGTGGTGTACGCCTCATGTACGTGGAAACCTGAACATATCAACGGTACGCGCGACCAGGCTCGATTCTACATATCGCCGTCGGCCGGGTCACCGGACCCCTCGACAGTCCAGATAGCATCTGTCGCGGCCGTTGACGAAACCGATGCG
>DAOWIC010000249.1 GCA_030641085.1 Calditrichota bacterium | reverse complement strand
GTCGCCTTCGAGACACGCAGTTCTTCCATAAGTTGCTTATCGGTCAAACGGGTGAGCGCTGAATGGCTGTGACCGTGGGAGCCAAAGCGGCAGCCGAGTTCCGCCAGATGACGGATACCGGCGCGGTCCAGGTGCGGATCATCGCGAAAAAGACGGCTGTAGTCCCAGCTATTGGAAGCGCCGATAAAGCCGGTGGGCAGAAATATCAGGGGCGTGAAACTGAACCTGTCCATCAGCGGCGGTAGTTGATCCAGCAAGTGCTGATAACCGTCATCGAAGCTGATGAGCAGGCGCTGGTCATCCAGCGAAGTTGACTCCTTCGCCGGATTCACAAAGCCGTATCGTTTTTTTGAGAGGAACTCCAGCAACCGGCCGAAACGTCGCGGCGAATAGTTGGTGGAGCCGTAGCTGAACTCCGGCAGCAGCTTATGAAACGCCAGAGTTATAGTTCTGGGGGTAATTCGTCCGGAAGCATGACTTGAATCAGCGTCAGACGATACCATCCAATTGATCCTTTTTCACCGGACCCAGCACCGCCAAAGCCAACCGCGATTCATCGAATACCTGGTTGGCCAGTTCAAGCACGTCGTCCGGCGTCACCCGGTCGATCTCTTTCAGTGTCCGCCTCAGATTTACGTACCGGCCCAGCATCAACTCAAGCCGGGCGAGGCGAGTCATGCGACTGGAAGTAGCCTCCATGCCGAGAGTCAGGTGCCCCTTGAGCTGGGCCTTGACCTGGTCCAACGCATCGATGCTCAGGCGTTTCTTTTTCATCCGACGCAGTTCCTTGAGAGTAATCTCGAGGCACTGCCCGACATTGTTCTTGTCGGTTGCGAAATAGGTCCCCATCAGACCAGCGTCACGATAGAAATCGAGATAGGTATAAACCGTGTAAGCCATCCCCTTCTCTTCGCGGATCTTCTGAAACAATACCGACGACATGCCGCCACCCAGGTATGAATTCATCACCAGCAGGGCCATTTTCTCGCGAGCGGCATATTCCACGCCCGGAAAGCCGAGGCAGAGATGAACCTGGTTGTTGCCGTTACCCTCGAGGACAATGTTGCGCGGTATAGTGCGCATGGCTCTTTCGCCCGCAGCCGCCGGACCCTCGGGGAAAGTGAACTTCTCCCTGACCAGTTTCACGAGCTTATTGTGCGAAATTGATCCGGAGGCAGCGACCACAATCGACTCCGATTTGTAATGCCGCCGGATAAAATTCATAATCCGGTTGCGGGGCATGTTCAAGATCGTATCGGTATTGCCCATGATAGGCTGGCCCAGGGGATTGTCGCCCCAGTAGGCAGCCGCGAAGATATCATGAATGTGATCGGCGGGCGTTTCCAGCGACTCGCTGATCTCCTCACAGATCACCTTCTTCTCTCGGGCAAGATTGGTCGGCGTGAGAGTGGCGTTGCAGGTCAGGTCGGCCAGAACATCCACCGCCGTTTCAAGATTTTCATCCAGAATACGGGCGGTGTAGCAGGTGTTCTCCTTTGATGTAAAGGCATTGAGCGCTCCGCCGATCGACTCCAGCGAGCCTGCGATCTCTTTGGCCGTGCGGTTCTTTGTCCCTTTGAAGAGCATGTGCTCTATCAGATGCGTGACACCGTTCTCTTCGGGCGTCTCATTGCGCGAACCGACATCAACCCAGACACCGAGTGAAATAGAACGGACCGAGGGCATTTTTTCGGTCACCACCCTCAGTCCGTTTTTCAGTGTCGTTTTTTGATAGAGTCCGCTGTCAGACTTGGCTATCATCTTCGCCATTAGTGACTCTTCGTCCTCCCCGAACGATCGCGGTCACGGTCACGTCCGCCGTTATTGGGACGGTCGCCACCGGGCAGCAGCACCTTGTGCGAAAGGCGCACTTTGCCGTCACCGTCGATATCAATGACCTTGACCTGCAGCCGATCACCAACATTGCAGACATCTTCGACCCTGCGTACCCGCTCCAGGGCAAGTTCGGATATATGTACCAGGCCGTCGGTGCCGGGGATAATCTCCACGAAAGCGCCAAAGGCCGTCACGCGCCGAACGATACCGTCGTAAATCTTGCCGATTTCAGCCTCTTCCGTAAGAGCCAAAATCCGCTCCCTGGCGGCATTTCCAGCCTCGGCGTCAGGCGTGGCGATCAGGACCGAACCATCATCTTCGATGTCGATCTTGGCGCCGGTCTCTTCAATGATGCCGCGAATAATCTTGCCACCTGGGCCGATCACGTCGCCGATTTTCGACTGCGGAATCTTGAGCATGATGATTCTCGGTGCGTACTTGGACAACTGGTCGCGGTGGACTGATATAGTCTCGTTCATACGATCGAGAATGAACAGGCGGGCGGTCCGGGCCTTGCCCAGCGCTTCGCGCATAATCTCCAGGTCGAGCCCGGTGATCTTGATATCCATCTGGATAGCGGTCACGCCTTCTGCCGTACCGGTGACCTTGAAATCCATATCGCCGAAGTGATCTTCGTCGCCGAGGATATCGGTCAGGACAACGACATTGTCATCTTCCTTGATCAGACCCATGGCAATACCGGCCACCGGCGCTTTTATCGGCACACCGGCGTCCATCAGCGACAGAGAACCGGCACAGACCGAGGCCATCGACGAAGAGCCGTTGGACTCGAGCACCTCCGAGACGATTCGCACCGTGTACGGGAAGCCATCTTCCTGCGGAATCACCGGCAACAGAGCGCGCTCAGCCAGAGCGCCATGGCCGACTTCGCGACGGCTGGTGCCACGAATCGGGCGCGTTTCGCCGACCGAGAAGGGCGGGAAGTTGTAGTGAAGCATGTAGCTTTTGCGCGATTCGCCCTCTAACTCATCAAGCCGCTGCTC
>DAOWIC010000077.1 GCA_030641085.1 Calditrichota bacterium | reverse complement strand
TCTCGCGCCGCTCTCCAGGCGACCGACCTGGCTCGCAAAGCCGGCGTCAAAGTGGGCAGTATTCAGTTATACACGATCTGGCCCTTCCCTGACAAACAGTTACAGGATTTGACCAGCAAGTGCCGCAAGGTGATTGTTCCCGAGCTTAACATGGGACAAATTGTGACAGAAATCGAAAGAGTTCTCCCGCGTGATAAGGAAATACACAGATTGAATCGTTACGATGGTGAGATTCTCACACCGTTGCAACTGCTTGAGAAGCTTGAGGAGGTGCTCTAATGGCTGTGGCAGTGAAACAGAAATCAAACGTGGTTATCGACTACCTCCGTCCGGGCAAGAAATTTCCGCATGTCTGGTGCCCCGGCTGCGGTAACGGTATCGTTATGGGCGCATTCATCCGTGCGCTGGATAAACTCGGCTGGTCGAAGGACAATGTCGCTATGGTCTCCGGAATCGGCTGCACCAGTCGCATGCCGGTCTACCTGGATTTCAATTCGCTTCACACGACCCATGGCCGGGCGCTGCCCTTTGCGAGCGGGATCAAGTTTGCGCAGCCGCATATGAAAGTGGTGGTCATCACCGGCGACGGCGACGCGCTGGCGATCGGCGGCAACCATTTTATTCATGCCTGCCGGCGCAATATTGACATCACTGCTATCCTGATCAATAACTACATATACGGCATGACCGGCGGTCAGGGCTCCCCGACCACGCCGGCCAAATCTATCTCGACCACCACGCCTTACGGCAATGTCGAGAAGAACTTCGATGCCTGCAATCTGGCCATTGGAGCCGGAGCCTCTTTCGTGGGACGCTCGACCGTCTACCACGAACCGCAGCTTGAAAAAACGATCATGGCTGCGCTGCAACATCGCGGTTTCTCGCTGGTCGAGGTCATTTCCAACTGTCACACCTATTACGGACGCCTGAATCGTAAGGGCGACGCGGTGGCGATGCTACAGCAGTATAAGGATAATTCGGTCACGACGGCCAAAGCCAAAAACATGTCCGCCGAAGAACTGGCCGGCAAGCATATCATCGGCACTCTGCACAAGTCGGATAAAACCGAATTCTGCGACGAGTATCAAAACCTTATTGACGCCTGTCAAAAGAAGTGAGGCTTGAGAAATGGCAAGTAAGTTTCTTGATAATATCGAATTCCCCCAGGACCGGTTCGAGCTTCGGCTGTCCGGCTCCGGCGGCCAGGGCATGATCTTCGCCGCCGTTGTCCTCAGTGAAGCAATCGGTAAGGGGGAGAGTAAGAACGTGGTACAGTCGCAATCGTATGGCCCCGAAGCTCGTGGCGGCGCCTCCAAGGCCGACGTTGTCGTGTCAAGCGGCGAGATATTCTACCCCAAGGCGATGAAGCTCGACCTCCTGCTGGCCATGACGCAGGAATCACTCGACAGCTATTACGGTGATCTCAAGGAGGGCGGTATGCTGGTCGTCGATTCCGGACTGGTCACCAGTATTCCGACCGAGGAATACTATGGTCTGCCGTGCACGCGTCTGGCCCGCGAGCATGTCGGAAGCGCCGTGGTGGCCAATGTTGTCGCGCTGGGTGCGATCTGCGCCCTGACCGACGTCGTTTCGATTGACGCCCTGACCGAAGCCGTTTTGGCCCGTGCCCCGAGGGGGACCGAGGACAAGAATAAAAAAGCGATTGAAATCGGCTACAACGAAGCGTTGAAGATAAAGAAATAACGATAGGACGGAGTTTGGATGAACCGAACCCTGCTGATTGTAAAACCTGATGCCACCGAACGCAACCTGATCGGGCACATTATCGGTCGCCTCGAAAAAGCGCGTTATAAAGTGGTGGAAATGAAGATGGTACGGCTGTCCGAGCAGGACGCCCGGCGGTTTTACGCGGTCCACGAGGGGAAACCGTTTCTGAATTCCCTGGTTGCGTTCATGACCTCGGGGCCGGTGGTGCCGATGCTTTTGGAGAAGGAGAGCGCCGTCGCCGATCTGCGCACGCTGGTCGGTGCGACCGATCCGGGCAAGGCTGACTGCGGCACAATCCGTTACGAGATCGGCAAAAGCATCGAGAAGAATTCGGTGCACGCTTCCGACTCGGATGAAAACGCCGCCATCGAAATAGCTTTCTTTTTCGACAATTAGTGCATAACCGCGGTACCGGCGCCATCCGGTGCCGCGGCTCTCTTTCGATATTTGGCAAACAAGGCCGTGGATATGGAGATTGAGTTGGCCTATGGAAAGGGCAGTGTCAGGTTGAGCGTCCCCGACAACATCGAAACCGACATCTTTGCGCCGATGGAGATAGATAAGCCGGTCAGATTCGAGGGTTTCCACGATGGATTTCTCGATGCCGGTGGCATGTCCTTTCTCTCCACAGCCAGGCCGTTGATGGTCGTCAACGACGGTCATCGTAAAACGCCGACCTCGCGGTTATTGACATGGCTTGATCGTATTGACGACGGCCTGCTCGACCGCGCCCATTTCCTGATAGCCGCCGGTACTCATGAGCCGCCGACAGAGGATCACCTGCGATTCGTTTTCGGCGAACATCTCGAGCGCGTGCGTTCACGTACAAGCGTACACGACTGTCGCAATTTGTCACAGATGACCATGATTGGCCAGGACCAGTTCGGCGAAGATGTATACGTCAACCGAGCCTTGTTCGAATATGACGCTGTCGGTTTCATAAGTTCGGTCGAGCCGCATTATTTCGCCGGGTTCACTGGCGGGAGAAAATCGATATTTCCCGGCCTGACCAATTTTGCCACCGTCGAGCGCAACCACAATCTGGCCAATTCGCTCGAGGCCGCGCCGATGGTACTGGCGGGCAACCCAGTTGCCGAGCACATGGAGGCCATGATGGCAATGGTTCGAATCGACCGCGTCTTTAGCATCCAGGCCATTCTCGACAGTGGTGA
>DAOWIC010000258.1 GCA_030641085.1 Calditrichota bacterium | reverse complement strand
GGTCAGAAATGTCTTGCGCACGCTTCGGAGTCCCATTTGTTTCCTCCCTGATTCATGGTCTATATTCTCGCACAAACTCCATTCGCTTCTTAAGGGCCGGATGGCTGTAAAACCAGAATTCGATTACCGGGTGCGGATCAGGGTCGGACAAGTTGTAGACCGACAGCTTGTCGAAAGCAATCGCCGCCGCCTCGCCCGACACGCCGCTGATATCCATCCCGTAAGTATCCGATTGCCTTTCATGATAACGACTTAAACCGTTCGTGAGCGGGTTAAAAATGAAGCCGATGATCGACAGGTAAACCATCAGTAACGGCAGCGAGGCAATATCGGACAGCTTGTCGAAGCCTAAACGATCTCTGAAGCGGTCAATTACCCTGTGAATCGTCATGTTGGTCAGCCACAGGGCGAGCATGATAAAGATCACGGCCAGCCCCACACCTTTCCAGATATGGTTCATGACATAGTGCCCCATCTCATGTCCCATAACGAACTTGATCTCGTCGGTGGTGAAATTCTTGATCATATTGTCGTACAGGACAATTCGCTTGCTGCAGAACATGCCGGTCACGTAGGCGTTGATCTTGTCCGACTGCTTGGAGGCATTCACCTGAAAGACATCGAAGCCTTCGATACCCGCCTTGTCGGCTAACGCCAGTATCTCCGTTTCGAGCGCCTTGTCCTTGAGCGGTTCGAATTTGTTGAACATCGGTGAGATCACGACCGGCACGACTACAATCACCAGCACAATAAACGGAATCGCACCGAGCGAAAACCAAAGCCACCAGAGTTTTCGCTCGGATATCAACCGGTAAAGAAACCAGACCGGGATGATAGCGAAGATCATTAGCAGCAGCAGTCCGAGCAGGTCCTCGCCCCACCACTGGAGAAAGGTCTGGTTCAAGAAGCCGTAATTGTTTTCCACGATGAATCCGCGGTAAATACTGAACGGCAGATTCAAGAGGTAGTCGGTCAACAGCAGCAGGATCAAAAACAGCCAGGCCACCAGGAATTTGTTCTTTGCTTTGGCGGCCCAATCGCGCAGGCGAGCGGAAAAACCGGTGAACAGGATCAGCAGCAAAATGCCCAGCGAAAGGAAAATATCGACAAACCGCCAGATATTGCGAAAGCGCGAATAGGAGATGAGTTTCGCCTTGCGTTCCGGTGACATTGGATAGAGCGGCTCATCGCCGACCGAGGCTGCGGTTGCCGACGAAGAATCAGAGACAGTGGTGTCGACAGAATTTGCGGCCTGCTCGGCAGTCGGCGTGTCGCCCGCTTGCGGGTTTTCCTCAGCCATCAGCGGACAGGCGAGTAGAAGAGTAATCAGCCCCAAGAGAATAAATAGGAATCTCGAAGTCCCGGTCATTCTTTCTCCCTTGTTTGACAAGCTGTATACCGAATAAATCTTTAGAGCACGAACAATGTCAAGCCCATAATTTTCAACCGGCGGTACCGCAGTCTTCTCTACTTAATTGATTCAACAGCTTACTACCCCGCCGCGTCCTGCTGGCAGACGTCACTTAGCGGAGCGAACGGTCGATTTTCATCATACGACGAGCACTCTCGCCTTACATATTCCAACTCACAAAAAAGGCCGCCTCAAAAGACGGCCTTTTGGCTTTACTATCCATGGGTGGACGCGACCGCAGCTACGCCAGGGTGACTTCCTTGCAGAGATAAACATCCTGAATCGCGTTGACCAGTTTAACCCCCTCCTTGAGCGGGCGTTGGAACGCCTTGCGTCCGACAATCAGTCCCATGCCGCCGGCACGCTTGTTGATCACGGCGGTGGTAACGGCGTCGGCCAGATCGGTCTCGCCGCCCGAGGCGCCGCCGGAGTTGATCAGTCCCACCCGGCCCATATAGCAGTTGGCCACCTGGTAACGGGTCAGGTCTATCGGGTTGTCCGAGGTCAACTCGTCATAGACCTTCTTATGAGTCTTGCCGAATTTGAGCGCGTTGTAGCCGCCGTTATTCTCCGGCAGCTTCTGCTTGACGATGTCGGCCTCGATCGTGACGCCGAGATGGTTAGCCTGGCCGGTCAGGTCGGCCGAGACATGGTAGTCCTTGTCGGCCTTGAACGCGTCGTTGCGCAGGTAGCACCAGAGGACTGTGAACATGCCCAGTTCGTGCGCGTATGAAAAGACCTCGCTCACTTCTTGAATCTGGCGATTGGACAACGGTGAGCCGTAGTAGATCGTCGCGCCGACAGCGACCGCACCCAGGTTGAAGGCGTCCTTGACCGAGGAGAACATGATCTGGTCGGGCGTGTTCGGCAGCGACAGCAGTTCGTTGTGATTCAGCTTCAGGATAAACGGAATTTTGTGCGCGTACTTGCGGGAAACCGAACCGAGGACGCCGAAGGTGGACGTAACCGCGTTGCACCCGGCCTTGATACCCAGTTCGACAATCTTCGCCGGATCGAAATAATCCGGGTTGGGGGCAAATGAGGCTCCGCCGGAATGCTCAATCCCCTGGTCGACCGGTAGAATCGAAAGGTAGCCGGTGCCGGCCAGACGGCCACGATCGTACATGCTTTGAAGCGAACGCATCACTGCGGGCGGGCGATCGGTGAGGGCGACAACTTCACTGACAAAGTCGGGGCCGGGAACATAAAGGCGCGACTTGTCGATAGTCTTGCTCTTGTGTGTCAACAGACCCTTTTTTTCGCCCAGCAGTTGTTCGATTTTGCTGATCATTTGTATTCTCCCATTGTTAATTATCCGCTTCTAATTTGCTTTTTTTTGATACGAGACGCAACCTTAATTCTGACCTGATTCGAGTTTGAGCCGCACCAAAAAAAAACCGACCAGCGAAAAGTCGCCGATCGGATCGATATCGGGTGGGAAGACGGACTATCTAACCGATACATCAAAAACCGTGACCGCCCGGCCGAGCAGGTGCACCCGGTCGCCGATCACTCTCAGGCGCAGTTCACCGCCCCGCTTCGAGGCCTGAAAGGCGCTAAGTTCATCGCGGTCGATCTTGTCGCGCCAGTAGGGCGCCAGAGCGCAATGGGCGGAGCCGGTCACCGGATCCTCGTCGATCCCAACCGCCGGGGCGAAAAAGCGCGAGATAAAGTCGTAACGGCTGTCGCTCGAGCGACTCGTCACCATTACGCCGCGCGCGGTCGTTTTGGCAATTGCACCGAAATCGGGGGTCAGGCCGCGCACTATCTTATCCGAGGCTACCTCGATCAGATAGTCAAACCGGGTCGTGCCGACATAAAGCGGGTCCACTCCCAGCGCCTCGAACAGGCCGTCCGGGGCGGCAACCTCGCTCGGGGCTGAGGCGGGGAAATCGAGCCGGATAAACTCGCCCTCGCGGTCGGCGATCAGTTCGCCGCTTAAAGTGAAAATCGATATCTCGTCATCGGGATCAACCTCGCCGGTCTCCCACAGGATGTGCGCCGAGGCGAGCGTGGCATGGCCGCAAAGCTCGACCTCTACCCGTGGCGTGAACCAGCGCAGGCTATAACCGGTTTCATCCGGGTATAGAAACGCGGTCTCCGAAAGATTCATCTCGGCGGCGATATTCTGCATCCACTCTTCAGGTGCGGCCGCCTTCATAACACAGACGCCGGCCGGGTTGCCGGCAAACGCTGTGGTTGAAAAAGAGTCAACCTGGTACAGCTTCTGCCCCATAGCATCCTCCTTGTTAGAATGCGAACAGTTTACAGCCTGAACAGATATGGCACTCTGGCGAATATCTGCCGCGACTCAAGACTCCATTCGGATTAGTCCAGTTCGGTGTAGTTGGTGTTGTCATAATACCGGTAACCGCTGGTCATGCCAATATAGAACTTGGTAAACGGATTGACCCGGTATGTCAGCAGCGGCTCGATATCGAGTCTTTCCGAGAAGTCGTTATACTGCACCACCAGCCTCAAAAACAACTCGCGCGTGAACTGATTACTCTACAATTCTGCACAAAAAAAGCCCCGCAAGCGGGGCTTTTCAAACGTCTTGTAAGTCGGTCTCTTAGCGCACCGCCGCCAACGCCAGGTCGCGCGTGTCGTAGTGCTCGAAAACACTGATGAGCCGGGTGATCGTCAGGATCGACTCGATCTTGGTGATATTGGCCAGCACCAGGCGGCCGCCGGAGTTCTTGACTGTCGTCAACGCCGAGATCAGCATGCCCAGGCCAACCGAGTTCATCCAGTCAACCTTGGACAGGTCGACGAT
Organism: Calditrichota bacterium; assembly: GCA_030641085.1. Taxonomy (GTDB): domain Bacteria; phylum Zixibacteria; class MSB-5A5; order GN15; family FEB-12; genus DAOWIC01. The sequence goes on along the minus strand of DAOWIC010000258.1, from coordinate 3,112 downwards.
AAAAGTCTTTTTGTTCTGCGTGATATACTCATGAATCTTGCCGTGGAACATAGTCGTCTCTTCGCCGCCCATGATCTTGCCGGAGACATCAAGAACAACTATGTCGCCGTCGAGAGAGTCTGCAAATTTCATCGGGGTCACCTTTCATGATTTATTAAATGAATTCATTGCTTCCTCGACACTGTCGTAGCTTTGGAAAACCGTATTTAACCGCGTCATCGCTATCAGGTTTTGAATACGGGTGATATTGGCCAGCACCAGTCGCCCCCCGGCTTTGTTGACCGTGGAAAGCGCCGATATCAGCATCCCCAGACCGACCGAGCCAACCATCTCAATTTTGGCCAGGTCGATGACAACGTTGTTTTTGTTCAGGTTGGCATACTCGCGTATACGCCCGTGAAACATGGTCATATCGTCGCTGTAGGATATGATTTTGCCGCTCAGATCGAATATGACGATATCCCCTTCAAGCCTGTCTTTGAACTTCATCAGATAACCCTCAATGAAAAGACTCTCTACATGGTTCTACCGTAATAACGCCTTCGGCGTCTCTTTGTTTCATGCGGCTTCGAATTAAACTGTTAACCCACACTAACGTCATCGCCCCGATAGCAGAACCAAAATAGGTTTTGCCCGGCGAAAATCAAGCGGTTTTTGGCATTGGAAAAGGCGGTGCCGTCGGCGACACCGCCTTTGAGTGGCAGCTTATTATCCGGGCGCGGGCTTACTCAGCCCCCTCCATCGGCCAGCCCGCTCTACTCCGCGACTTCGGCCGGCTCGGTCGCTTCGGTCGTCTCCTCAATAACGCCCAGAGCAACTTTCACCTTGTGCATAATCTCGGCCGCAATATCGTCGTTCTCTTCGATAAAGAGCTTCGCCTTCTCGCGTCCCTGCCCCAGACGATCGGCGCCGTAGCTGAACCAGGAGCCGGATTTCTCGACAATGCCGTGGTCGACCGCCATATCCAGCAACTCGCCCGAGTGCGAGATACCTTTGCCGTAAATAATGTCAAACTCGGCATCGCGGAAAGGCGGCGCGACCTTGTTTTTAACCACCCGTACCCGGGTGCGTGAACCGATCACCTCCTGGTTATCCTTGATCGTGGCGATACGGCGGATATCCAGTCGCACGGTGGAATAAAACTTAAGCGCATTGCCGCCGGTGGTCGTTTCCGGATTACCGAACATGACACCGATCTTCATCCTGATCTGGTTGATGAATACAACCACCGTCTTGCTCTTGGAGATGATCGCGGTCAGTTTCCTCAGCGCCTGCGACATCAGCCGCGCCTGCAGACCCATATGGCTGTCGCCCATGTCGCCTTCGATTTCGGCCTTAGGCGTCAAGGCAGCAACCGAGTCGATCACGACAATATCAACCGCCCCGGAGCGAACCAGCGTCTCGGTAATCTCCAGTGCCTGCTCGCCGGTATCCGGTTGCGAGACCAGCAGGTCGTCGACGTTCACCCCCAGCGCCCCGGCATACTTGGCGTCGAGCGCGTGCTCGGCGTCGATAAAGGCCGCTACTCCACCCCTTTTTTGGGCTTCCGCTATTAGATGAATAGCCAATGTGGTCTTTCCGGATGATTCCGGGCCGAACACCTCAATCACCCGACCGCGCGGTATGCCCCAGACACCCAGGGCAAGGTCCAGCCCGAGTGACCCGGTCGGTATTACCTCAATCTGCTGGACCGGATTGTCGCCCAGTCGCATTATCGCGCCTTTGCCGAAGGAGCGTTCGATCTGGCTCATGGCGGCATCGAGAGCCTTTTTGCGGTCCGGCGTCGCGGAGGATTGTGCCATATCTGCCTCGCCTTTCTTCAATTCTATACGCTTGCTACTCATTGTCAAAACCTAACGAATGTGTAAAACAAAATATATCACATTTTCTACGTGAATAAAATAGATTATTGTCCTGACAGATCATGTCAGTATATTTCGAGTGCGGGCGGCTCGCATTCGAGTTGATCAAGACCCTTGAAATGCCATAAGATGCACGAAATCAGTCGATAATGTGAAAGCATATTCACACTCTAAGATAGATACATTTAACCCACGAAACGACCACTGCCGTGAGATCGGTAACGCGTTACAGTTCAGCGAAGTAAAAACCACCGTCAGAGACGGTGTATTATGCAAGCGACGGCACACTAATTGCAACAATTTTGGTGGTATTCTGTCTTTGTAAAGTAGCTCGCGTGATGCGAGATATGTAAAAAGGGGGTAAGGATCGGCTTCATACAGGCCGTATTGTTTGACAGTTTAAAAGAAACAATGGAATCCAACCGACAGCGTTGTGGAAAGTAACAACGGTGATCACCATGAAGAAATTCAGTATCCTGGTTTTGCTGTTGGCTATAGCTCTCCCCCTGACTTCATATGGCTTTGCCGGCCTTACGCCGCGTGGCGGCACAGGCGGCAGTGGAACGGGAGACTATTCAAGCGGCTCATCGGCACCTCCCCACTCCTCTCACGACACATACGCCTACGAGCCGAACGCCCACGATGGGCAATTGAACAACGGCGTGGTGCCGGAACCGGCGAGCCTGATTTTGTTTGCGGCCGGTCTGGCGGGAGCCGGTCTGGTTCGGAGACTGCGCAGAGGTGAGGACGGCCAGTAAAAATCGACGCGGAGAATTTCCCGCCGGTGGCCATGCGCCGGTTGAGGGGACTGGAGCGCTTCCGGCGGGCTTGGTTTCCACCAGCGAAAATAGCACATACCACCTTATCATCCCATATCTAATCAAAGAGAGCGGTCTGACCTGATCGCCCTCTTTGATATTCACGCTACACCGTTTCAGAAAGTCATTGATTTCATCCTGCTTTTATCGGACATTGGTGGCAGGATAGCACAAAGGATAATGTAGCTCAGGTCGGGCGTTTTGGACCGATGTGGTCGCGCATGCCCGGCCCCGGGCCGAGCTTAAATCGGGCGAGGTTCAACTCAACCAGTCATTTATCTGATGAAATACGCCAATTTCGTTCATTTACATACCCACAGCCAGTATTCGCTGCTCGACGGTGCCTGTCGGCTCGACAGTGTGATTGAGCTGGCCAAAGAATATAAGATGCCGGCGCTGGCGATCACCGATCACGGCAATATGTTCGGTGCG
>DAOWIC010000020.1 GCA_030641085.1 Calditrichota bacterium | reverse complement strand
ATGGTATTGTCGTTGAGAACGACAATGATATCACGGCCCAGAGCCCCGGCGTTGTTCAACCCCTCAAAGGCCAAACCACCGGTCATGGAACCATCGCCGATAACAGCGATGGCATTATGCTTTTTCCCGACAGCGTCACGTGCGGTGGCCAAGCCCATAGCAGCCGAGATTGAGGTTGAGGCATGTCCGGCGCCGTAGCAGTCGTACTCGGATTCCTCGCGCTTGGAGAACCCCGCCAGCCCGCCATACTGGCGAATGGTCGCAATCTGGTCGCGGCGACCGGTCAGCATTTTGTGGGCGTATGTTTGATGGCTAACATCCCAGACCAGTTTATCGGCGGGTAGATTAAAGACATGGTGCAGCGCGATGGTCAACTCCACTGCCCCGAGGCTCGATGCCAGGTGCCCACCGGTCTGAGAGACCGCCGAGATTATCTCCTGCCGGACCTCGTCGGCGAGTTGGATCAATCCCTCGGAATCCAGCCGCCTCGTGTCGGCGGGGCTGTCTATAAACGGCAGATATTTCATGGTCTTTCTAACTGTGCCCGGTCAGTGCTTCCTTTGAGCGATATATTTGGCCAGATGCTTCAGCCGGTTCTCTTCGTATTTATCAAAAACAGCCACGGCTTCATTGATCAAAAGGGCCGCGTCCTGTCGGGCCTGCTCTATGCCGACCACACCGGGGTAGGTGGCCTTTTCCTTTTTACTGTCGGAACCGACTTTCTTGCCAAGAAGTTTCTGATCACCTTCAATATCAAGGATATCATCGATAATCTGGAACGCAAGGCCGATTTTCTCGCCGTACTCGGTCAGCCTCTCGATCATCGGCTGATCGGCCCCGGCCAAAATTGCTCCCACCCGCACCGAGCAGCGTATCAAAGCGCCGGTTTTGCGGCGATGGATCTCGATGATTTCATCGCGGGAGACCTCGTGGCCCTCCGCCTCGATATCGGCCATCTGGCCGCCCAGCATCCCCTCGGTACCGATAGCGACCGCTAACTCTTCTACCGCCCGGGTCGAGCCGGCGCGCGCCATTAGGCCGAACGCGATATCGTGAAGGGCGTCCCCGGCCAGTACCGCCACCGCCTCGCCGAACTTGATATGGCAGGTCGGCATTCCGCGCCGCAGGTCGTCGTCGTCCATGCAAGGCAGATCATCGTGAATCAGCGAATAGGTGTGTACCATCTCGAGCGCGGAGGCGGCGAAATGGATCGGCCGATCTATACCCTCGATATCACCGCCGCAGTATTCATGGGTTGCCAGAGCCAAAATCGGACGCAGCCTTTTTCCACCCGCCATGACCGAGTAGCGTATTGCCTGGTGCAGTGACCTCGGCTCCAGATGATCGGCCGGGAGGTATGACTCCAGCCATCGGTCGACCAGTACCTTGCTGCTGTCAAGATACGCTTTGGCTTCTACAACATCGGCGGGCATCGTGCTTATTCCTCGTCCTCGTCGAAATCTTCTTCGACCGGCAGGCCCTTCTTCTCGGTAATTATCCGAATCTTTTCTTCGGTGGCGGAAAGCTTCTCGTCGCAGAATTTCGAAAGCTCCAGCCCCTCGGAATAGAATTTGATCGATTCCTCGAGCGACTTGTCGCCCGACTCCAGCAAATCGGTAATCTCCTCCAGCCGCTGAAGGGCCGATTCGAAATCCATCTTTTTGCTTTTTGGCGTCATAGTTAACTTTCGCTATTGATCTCTTCCACGAGCGAAACGACCTTGCCGTCGGGAATGATTGTCTCCAGCCGATCTCCCGGCTTTATATCAGAAATAGATTTTATCAACTCTTTCCCGGGTAGCCTCCTGCTGACAGAATATCCGCGAGCGAGAATCTTCAGCGGCGACAGGGTGTCCAGCCGAGATACCAGTAAAGATAGCCGATTTTGATGTCTTTCAAAACTGTTTTTTCCGGCCGCCACCAGCAGTCGGGTCAGGTTGTCAAGATACTGCTGCCGCTGGCGAACCATATCGAGCGGCCGGGTAAACACCGGCCGTCCGGTCATCGACATCAGCCGCTGGCGTGCCTGTTCGACCTGCGACTTCATCAGGCTGGCCTGCTGATAGACATGAGCATTCACCTGTTCGGCGTATTCTTTCAGCGACCAGACCGCCAGTTCGGCGGCGGCGGACGGTGTCGGGGCGCGCAGGTCGGCGGCCATATCGGAGAGGGTCGTGTCCACCTCGTGCCCGACCGCCGAGATAACCGGAATTTCGGAAGCGACAACAGCGCGCACGGTTGTCTCGGTGTTGAACGGCCAGAGGTCTTCCAGCGAACCACCACCCCGACCAGTGATAATCAGGTCAATATCATCGCGGCTGTTGAAATACTCTATCCCGGCCGCGATTGTATCCTCGGCACCATCACCCTGCACCTGCGCCGGGTAGATAATAAGCTGAATCAGCCGATTGCGACGCCGGGCAATTTGGATAACATCGCGAATGGCGGCGCCGGTGGGCGATGTTACGACGCCAATTCGGCGGGCGTACTGCGGGATCGCCTGCTTGCGCTCATCATCGAATAACCCTTCCGCGCGCAGCTTTTCGTGAAGCTGTCGCAACGCCAATTCAAGTTCACCGACACCCACCGGAACCATCTTGCGACAGTTCAGTTGGTACTTGCCACCCTTCTCGTAAACATTGATACTGCCGTACGCCAGTACCTTCTGGCCATCCTTCGGCTCGAATTTCAGACCGGTGCCGGCGCCTCGCCATATGACTGCGCCCAGAACCGCGTTCTGGTCCTTCAGCACAAAATAGCGATGCCCCGATGAATGGTGGATATAGCCCGAAATCTCGCCCTCGACCCAGATATCAGGGTATGTTTGCTCCAGATTGGCCTTGATCATGCGCGTAATGGCGGTCACGGTGTACGCTTTGGGCTGCTCTAACATGATGGGCAAGATATGGGTATTGTTTCGGCTTTGGCAACAACTAACCTTAGAGGTACCTATTCGGCGGTGGGCGGGGCGGTACGGGCGAGTTCGGCCAGGATTGCCTTGGCCAGCTTCATGTTTATCCCCTTCACTTCGGCGAGTTGCTCGGCACTGTGTTCACGGATACGCGCCACCGATCCGAATTGACGGATCAGCGCAGTCTTTTTAGCCGGACCGACCCCCTTGATCCGATCCAGCTCGGACATGATGGTGCGTTTGGAGCGCACTTTCCGGCCGTAGGTAATCGCAAACCGGTGGGCTTCGTCGCGTACCGGCTTGAGCAGGGTCAGCGCCGGTGAGCCTCGCGGGATCACGATCGAATCGGCGATTTCCGGCAGGAAGACCTCCTCGAGCCGCTTGGCCAACGAGATAATCAACTGGTCCTTGAAACCGAGATAATTGAGTTCCGCGGTGGCGGCGTTGAGCTGGCCCTTGCCACCGTCAACGACTACCAGATCGGGCGGCGCGGTCTTCTCGTCCTTGATCCGGAAAAAGT
>DAOWIC010000033.1 GCA_030641085.1 Calditrichota bacterium | reverse complement strand
GGGGCTTCTATTAGTACCTGTTTTTTCGGCAAAGGCAGCCGATTCGCAGGAACTCAAGCGGGCGTATGACGGTATTTACAGCGCCGAGCTTGATGTAGCCACAACACTCGTCGTAAGCAACCTGGTGATCGAACATCAGGACATGGTCTTGAAGCTCGACTCCGGACGGATCGGATTTTTGACGCCGGTTGCGATTGACTCCACAGAACATGTTTTCGGAGGCTACTTTGAAGGTCAGGGACTGTTTCAGTTTGCTCCTCCCAACCGAATGGAGCGCGATCAACTATCGCGGTTTTTTGACACCGATTCGCTTTGTCGGCCGTTTGACGATGCGTTCTTCTTCTTCACCGACGAGATATATCAAGCCATCCTGGCCGCAGGTACAAAGGCGTCCACGCCGTTCGACCGGAGTGAGGTCACGGCCTGTCGCAAGCGTCGGGAACATTTTCAAAAGAACGTTGGCCGGTCTTTTATATTGGAGGTGTTGGTCAATTTGGTGCGTCCTTCCGAGCGACCGCTTCTTATGCTTGATTTCAAACCGCACAGGACCCAACGCCTGCGCTATATCCACAATCCGCAGCAGCGCGAACAGACAATGCTTTATCGGCATCACTGGGAGCCCGGTCATGAGTTTATGGAACTCATCTGCTGCTATTGCGACAAGAGTATCGACGAAACTTACGCCCATATAAATGGTAAGTCCGTGGAACGAATCCAGGTCAAGCACTACGACACTGACGCTATAATCGATAGAAGCGGCAAGTTCGTTGGTAGAATTGAGATGCACTTCGATGCCATCGAAGCGCCCACGCAGATTCTTAAGATGGTTATCCACGAACGGCTCCACATAGACAGCGTCATGGACGCGGGCGGCAACAGCCTCGAATACACGCGGTTTGACGCGAAATTCGGCCTTAATACTTACGAGTCAAATCAGGTGGGACTTTTTCTGGAGGAGCCGCTTGCGCAGGGCGAGAGTGATAAGCTCACGTTTTATTGCCAGGGTAAGATAGCCGAACGGGAGGTGGGCGAGTTCTTCGTAGAAGCAGGCGCCTACTGGTATCCTCGCTATGGCTATGGCCAACGCGCGACGTATGATATGACTTTCAGAACGCACAAAGATTTCACGTTCGCCGCTACCGGCACTTTGATAGAGAAGAAAAAATCCAAGGACACACTGATTACAGAGTGGCTGATCGATAACCCCGCCAAGAACGTCTCGTTCAATATCGGCAATATGAAAAAGTACGAGTTCAACGAGAACGATGTCTGCCCGGTAGACATATACTTCTCGCAGGATCTTCACAGGGAATTAGCAGCGTACCTCGTGAAAGATCTGGTCTCGGTAAGCCGTCATATTGAGAAAGAGGTAGCCCAGGATGTGATGAACTCGCTCCGCTTGTTCTCGCACTATTTTGGCGACTACCCCCATGAGCGAATGAGCGTGGGAGAGATTCTTTACTCCCACGGCGAGGCGTTTCCCGGTTTTCTGCATCTGGCTTTCAATACCTGGATCCACACTGATAACTGGGGTGCGCAACAAAGACATCGTGCCCACGAAGTCGCCCATCAATGGTGGGGAGTGGGGGTCGGCTATGAGACGTATCACGATCAATGGTTAAGCGAGGGGTTTGCCGAGTATAGCGCTCTATTATATCTCCAGGCTGTTCTGGGAAACGACCGCTTTCTGGATCGGCTGAAGGACACTCGCAAGGACATTTTTTCGGCTCACCACCATTTGTTGGGACCGGATGAGGAATCCGGCCCAATCGCTCTTGGCTATCGGACCAGCAGTACCAAGACCCGGGGTGACTACGGGCTGATCATATATCGCAAAGGCGCCTGGGTGCTTCACATGCTGCGCAATATGCTGATAGATTTCAATACTATGAACGAGGACGTTTTCTTCTCGATGATGAAGGAATTTTACGAGACCAACCGCGGAAAGAATGTCACAACGAGAGATTTTCAGAAACTGGCCGAAAAATACATCGGTTTCGATATAACCTGGTTCTTTGACCAATGGATATACGGCAATGAGCTTCCAACCCTTGAATTTTCTTACGACTGTGCTCAGGAAGCCGACGGCAGTTACACCGCCAAATGCCGTATAATTACCAGCGGAGTCAATGACAATTTTACGATGATTATTCCCGTGGAGATCGAACTGGATAAAAAGAGCCGGGCCTATATCCGGGCCTATGTCGATAAGCCGGTCTACGAGTTCACCATACCGGGGCTGCCCGGGAAGCCGAAAACCCTGCGATTGAACCCGTTCGAATCGGTGCTGGCAAAGGTAAAACAATAGCAACAAATGAGGTCCGGGATACGTCAAATTGATTAAACTTGCTCGCTTGTACGTCTGTAAAGAAATGAAATCAGTTGGAGCACCGTAATGAACGACAATGATGGGACCCGAAAAAGGGGTTATGATATGAAAAATATATGCCTGACAACGTTGCTGATGGCGGCGACGATTTTTGTGATGTCGCCTTTGACGGCCAACGCGTCCAGCGCCGCCGAACTCGAGAGCGCCTTCAAGGCCATCAACCGGGCCGGGCTCGATGTCGGCTCCACTATCGAAGTCAAGAACCTGGTTCTCGAACATCAGGACCTGGTGTTGACTCTGGACTCCGGCCGCATGGCCTTTTTGACACCGGTGACCATTGGTTCCGAGACGAAGGTGATCGGGGCCTATTGGGAGGGGTTCGGAGGTTTTCAGTTCGTGCCGCCCAACGATATGGAGCGCGGGCAGCTCTGGCGGTTTTTCGAGGCCGAATCGCTCAATCACCCGCTGGAGAGCATACTGTTTTACTTTTCCGACGATCTCCATCAAAAGCTGGCGGCGTCCGGTCAGAAGGCCGACAGTTTGTTTTCCGATGATCAGATCGATGCCGTGAAGGAGCACCGCGAGGAATTCCAGAAAAATATCAGGCGACCCTACATGTTCGGCCTGCTCAACGCGCTCATCACTCCGTCGGAAAAACCATTCATGCTGATTAACGCCAACCTGGAGAAGATCGGCCGGGTTTTTTACGAGTATGATCCCCATCAGCGGGAATCGGTGAAGCTCTACAAGCATTATCGGCGACCGGGACGCAACTACATGGAACTGGCCGGTAGCTACTGGCCCAACCCGGATAATAACCCGTATGCCAACATCAACGGACCGTCAATGGATCGGATCCGTGTAGATCATTACGATACCGATGTCACGGTTGACGGTGCCGGAGAGTTCACGGGAATCTGCCGGATGGATTTCGAGGTTGTGCTGGAGCCAACCCAACTTCTTCAGATGGATATCCACCCGCGGCTGCACATCGACAGCATCGTCGATCCTTCCGGGAATCATCTGCCCTGGACCCGCTATGACAAGGTTTTCGGCGTCCACACCTACGAGTCGAACGAAACCGGCATTTTCCTTGATCGCCCGTATACGGCAGGAGAAAAACTCCAATTCAAGTTCTACCTTAGCGGAAATATCAAAGAGCGAAAGATCGCGGTTTACCTGGTTGACGCCGGCGACAACTGGTATCCTCGCTACGGTTTCAACCAGCGAGCGACTTTTGATATGAAGTTCCGCACGCCCGAAAAATACGCCTTTGTTGCCAGTGGGCAGAAAGTCAAAAGCGGACCGGAGAACGAATCGCTGCTGAGTGAATGGAAAGTAGCGACGCCGGTCGCGAACGTTACCTTTAACATCGGTGATATGAAAGAGTACCAACTCGAAGGATCCGATGTCTGCCCGATAGATGTCTACTACCTCGAGGCGGTGCATCGAGATACGGTTCAAATGCTGGCTGATCAGGTGGCGGGCGCCGAGGCGGTAATGAGCACTACTGCCGGTGAAGGGGCCATCCGTGTGGGAGACAATGTCGCCGACCGGGAGCGCACGGACCTGGTTATGGTTGGACGCAACATGGAAAAGCAGGTGGCCGACGACGCTGTCAACGCCATGCGGCTTTTTCAGCATTATTACGGACCGTGCGCGGTCGAACGGATGCGGGTGGGAGAGATTCTCCCTCGGCACGGCGGCGCCTTTCCGGGCCAGATGAGTCTGTGTATCGATTCCTGGATCAAGCCTGATAAGTGGGGTGTTGAGCGTGTCTTCCGAGCCCATGAAATCGCACATCAATGGTGGGGCGTGGAGGTCGGTCACGAGACCTACCACGATCGCTGGCTGTGCGAAGGGTTGTGTGAGTATAGCGCCCTGATGTACCTGCAGGCGGCCGAGGGAAATGACAAATTCCTCGACCGAGTCCGTGAATACCGCGATGATATCTACACTATACGCGGTTTCATGGCAGCATCCGGCGAGGAGTTCGGACCGATCGCCCTGGGCGACCGGACCGAGAGTGTCACCAGAGTACAGGACTTCGAGGCCGACAAAGCCGACGAGCAGCAGACCAGTCTAACCAGCTCGAGGGATCAAACGGCCACCCGCACCCAAACCGGCCCGAATACCGATTACGAGGATTTCCAGACCCTTCATCCGACCGAATTCAGTCCCGATATGAGTCAGGCGCGCCTGAAGAACGTCAAGCGGGATGCCAAATTCAACCTGGCGATTGACAAGAAAGCCGCTCTCGTTTTTCACATGCTGCGTAATATGTTGATCGACTTCACGACGATGAACGAAGATGCCTTTTTCAACATGATGCGCGAGTTCTATCAGTCCAATCGGGGCAGGAATGTCAATACCGCCGATTTCCAGGCGCTGGTCGAGAAGTATGTCGGCTATGAGATGGATTGGTTTTTTGAGCAATGGCTCTATCGCGACGAGTTGCCCACGTACGAATTTTCGTACGAAATACTGGCGGACGAGGAGGGCGGTTTCAAGGCGGTCTGTCACATTAAAACCGAGGGAGTGCCGGAAGATTTCATGGCGGTGATCCCCCTGGAGATCGAGATCGACTCAAAGCGCAAGGCCTATATTCGCACTTATGTCGACCAACTAGACTATGAATTCACCCTCCCCGGTTTGCCGGAAAAGCCGAAGCGATTGCGTCTCAATCCGTTTGAATCGGTACTGGCCAAAGTGAAGCAATAATCGGGGATCAAAGAGACTGTGTTGATCCGGTTTGCGGGGGGCCGCAAATCGGACCAATCCCTTGAATATCAGCATTTTCGGCTTGACACAGGCGCCTTTGTGAGCTATCTTGGGCATAGCTGGGGTCAGAGATTCAGACGCCGAAAAAACACTTCGATTGCACCCATTCTCGTGGCGTCAAGTCCGACCTCAGGAGACGATTATTTTGAGGTATTAGGTAGCCTTAGGGAGAGTTGGAATTGATGGCAACTGCTAAAGCCCGAATTTTCTCCATCTTTTAAATCAGCATCTCTCGCCTTCGGGATGAGTGGGTGTATGTTGCCCCCCCCCCGACGGTTACCTCCAGATTTGAAAAAGTGCTCACAAATATAGGGGAGTATGCTGTGAAGTTGCATCTTGCGTCACTTATCCTGATCGTACTGTTCGGTCTGGCTCTGGGCGGTAATGCTCTGGCCGAAGACCCGCCTGATCCTGTCGACCTTCCGTATTTCAATCCCTACACCAACAATCCTCCCGGCCCGCCTCCGAATTACGACGTCATTGACTCCGCCTATTTCCAGGGCGTGCCCGATCTTCCTCAGCCGCTGGATAACAATGCCGGGGGATATTACATTTTCAACGATACCGCCGAGGGAAAATGGTATGTCACCAATTTCCTTTATTCACGCGGCTATTCTTTGGAGCAGTTTCACGGTTCGATTCTGGCAACGCTGGAACAGAACCCGGCGCCGGGTGTGAATATCTGGGCTAACGGCTTTGAGTTGTCCGATAATCTCCACCAGAATGATCGCTGGGGATGGATAAAATGGCCGGACGAAATCGCGCCCAACCTTTACGAAATCTGGTGGGACATCACGATCGACTATGCCCAGAAGAAGGACACCGGCGATTACCGCGACACGATCGGTGTCTGTGTCGCCGGCTGCGCGATCGATTTCAATATCTGGGCCTCCGGCCACGGTGATCCGTTTGGTATCGAACAGATCTACCTCGGTGAGGATATGACGCCGCTGTCCGATGTTCCCGGATTTCAAGATTGGTATGTCGGCATCTACGACCAGTATCAGATAAATAATCCTGAAGAAGACCCCAACACGAGCATTTTCACGCCCAAGGCTCTGCCGGGCGAGACTTATAACGCCGACGGTTTGGTGACGGTAGCCAAGTGCGGCGAATACGGTGAGCGTTACGAAGGGAGTTGGGCATACGAAGCGAACGGAGTGCAGTTCGCAACCCTCTTCTGTCCACCAAACCTGGAACCGAATTTTGTCGACCCGCCCACGACGGTCGAGACAATAACGCTTTGTCCGGGCGAATCGATTATAAGAACGATCGAGGCCACCGACCCCGACCCGACCGACATATTGACAATCACCCAGATCGCCGGGTCGGGCAGCCTAATCAGCACGCCCTCGGTCTCGCCGGTAACGGGCACGTTTGAGCTATACCCATCATACAGTGGGGAGTATAACGTCTCCTTTGAGGTTTCCGACGGTGTTGGCGGAGTTGACTATCTCGACCTGACTTTCCATGTAACTCTCTCGACCGCGCCAACGGTCACTCTACCCAACGACACCACCATCGCCCTGTGCGGTTCGACCGAAATCTGTCTGCCGGTTGAGATCGAGGATGATGACTGCGATGTCACCTCGGTGACGACCAACTACGGCAGCTACGCCGGCACGATGGCCAATTTCGATCAGATAGATCGAATCCTTGCCCTGGGCGGCACCGTCACCCAGATAGGTGGCGGCGATCCGGGCAAGGTTCTGCTAACGGCATCCGATTTTGTGCCCCCGATCAATTCACTCTCCGGGGTCGATGTCACGTTGCCCAATTTCGTCTTCTCCGATCTCGTTGTCGATTACGGTTCTTTCCCCAACGGTCTGGAACAGAGCAATGCCGCCGACTACATGCTCGGCGCGCCGACCGATATGACCTTTACCACACCCGGTCCGGGCGGCCCGGACGGTGGCGACGGTGACGGTTCGGTTGCTTTTAGCGCCGGTTACAACTGTATCCTGGGCTTCTCCGGTGGCGTCACGATCTGCCACGGAGCCAACGCCGATTTTGTAGTCTTTACCAATACCAACGGCGGCGGCACGGCCACGCTTGAATTTATGATGGACGGCACGCCTGTCCATAGCCTGAGCCGGGTCATTCCGGGCGGTTCGGCGGCTTCCGGTATCGGCGGTGTAACGTTTGATCTGCCCGACGGTATTACTTTTAACGAGGTGTCGATTGTCTGCGACATCGGTACGATCGAGATCGACGCTATTGCGGTCCGTACCGATCCGTCCAGCACGACCAACGACGTCTGTTTCGTGGCTGACTCGCCCGGTGTTTACGAGCTTGAGGTGACGGCCGAAGACGCCTGCGGCAACACCGGCTACGATATCATGCTGGTGACGATTGAAATGAACTCCCCGCCGGTTGCCAATGCGGGCAGCGATTTCGGCGTACATCAGTGCGAATTGTCGGAAATCTGCTGGGGAGTTGCTTTCTCCGATCCCGATGACAATATAGTTCTGACCGAGCTTGTCTCCGGCCCCGGCACGTTAAGCGGCAACCAGATCTGCTTTACACCGTCGATGGCAGGGGTGTATACTTTCGTAATCCGCGTCGTCGATGAATGCGGCGCCGAAGGGTTCGACACTGTTGTCGTGACCGTCACGACCAACGGCCGCCCGGTGGCGGCTGATCCGTCGCCGGTCACGCAATTCCAATGCGAACCGACTGAGTTGTGCCACACTTTCACCGCCACTGACCCAAACAGCGACCCGCTGACCTGGAGCCTGATCAGCGGACCGGGAAGTGTGACCGCCGCCGGTGAATACTGCTTCACTCCGACCGCGACCGGAACTTTTGTGGCGAAAGTGGCCGTCAGCGACCCGTGCTTAGCCGCTGACACCGCCACCATTACTTACACTATCACGCTCAACTCGGCACCGGTGGCGGTCGATCCGCCCAGCCCGGCCGAGCGTTTCCAGTGTGATCCGGAAGAGATCTGTTACCAGTTCAGCGCCAACGACGTCGATGGCGGTACGCTGATATGGAGTCAGTTGAGCGGCGCGGGGACGGTTACAACCGTCGGTCTCTGGTGCTTTACGCCCACAGCGACCGGCAGTTACGCGGTTGAAGCGGTGGTAACCGATGCTTGCGGCGCAGCCGACACGACTACCAAGACTTTTGATGTAACGCTTAACGACACCCCGACAATCGCCTTTGGCGCCGACATCTCGCGTGACCTTTGCGCTCCGGAAGAGATCTGTGTCGAGTACACTGTCGATGACCCGCAGGGGACCGACGGTCTGGTCGAGACGATGATCTCAGGATTCGGGACGCTGAACACCGAAACGAATCAGGTCTGTTTCACGCCGACCGCCGACGGCTGCTATGAGATAATAGTCGCCGTTACCGACGACTGCGGCGAGATCGATAAGGACACGATCAACGTCTGCGTCAGCTTCGACGAAGTGGCCCAGATCGACTGCCCGACCGAACCGATTGAAATCTCCCTGTGCGAACCGGACAATGTCTGCCATATCCTCGGTATCACTCCTGTCTCGGCAACAGTTGGCGTTTCCTACGGCACCTACAGCGGCGGTGAGCTTTGTTTCTATGCCGATACCTCGGGCCGATACGAAATCGAGGTAACGGCTAACGAAGCCTGCG
>DAOWIC010000070.1 GCA_030641085.1 Calditrichota bacterium | reverse complement strand
GCGAGGCTATTCTATCGATCGGCAAGGCGATGGAGATGTACCGCGAGGGGGCGAACGGTATAGTTAACGCCATGCCGTTCAACTGCATGCCGGGAACGGTGGTTTCATCGCTATCAAAGCGTATTTCGGACGATCATGATTGCATCCCCTGGCTCAATATCAGCTACGAAGGACTTCGAGATAGCGGCGAAGAGACCCGCCTGGAGGCGTTTGCCGAACAGGTGAGGGTATACAGCCGGGGACCGTTGGAGCCGAGTGATACGGACACGGTTCGCGTCCGGCGGCGGTAGTTTCGGCTGAAAGTCTTGGCAACAAACAGAAATATATGTTTGACTATCGGCTTCAAAATCATACCATTGTGGGAAAATAACCACTCGGGGGCTCTAAAATGTTCGGTTGTACAGGAACCAGTCATTAGAGTCTTTGTTATAAGGGAAAGATTTGGCAGTGGTTTTATACTAAAATGGAGGACCGAATGAGCAAACCAGTGACCATCACAGACGATACTTTCGAGGCGGAAGTTGTACAGGCCGACAAGCCGGTAATCGTTGACTTCTGGGCAACCTGGTGCGGACCGTGCAAGATGATTGCCCCTATTCTCGAAGAGATTGCCAGTGAATATGTCGACAAAGTAAAAGTTACCAAGCTTGATGTTGACTCCAACGCCAAGACCGCCGGCAAATACAACATTATGTCCATCCCGTCGCTGTTGTTCTTCAAGAATGGCGAGGTTGTGGATCAGGTTGTAGGCGCCATTCCGAAGGCGCAGCTCGCTGCGCGCCTTGAAGAAGTTCTGGCCTGACGAGATCTACTGAAAACGATCCGGCCGGCCTCTCGATTGAGAGCCGGCCTTTTCTTTGTCCGGCGGGAGCGGTCGGAATCAGGAACTCCCGACGGAATCTGCGATTCTAATAAATAGAATCAATTCTCGCCGAATGGCGTGAGATAATGTATATTAAATATGGTGATAGGATTTCTACGTGAGTTGGAGTGACATCGTTTTTCTGGCCATCTTTATGGTGGTCTGGTTTGTTCTGGTGACCAAAGTGCTGCCCCGCTTCGGCGTTCGCAGTTGAATGGTACCTATCGACGATCTCCTGGATGGAGATCAGAAGAATACTGATTGCGGCTGTTCGCGAGAGTCGAATCAGGACAAGCAAACCTTATAATTGGGCTTGAGATAAACCCAAACCGGTAATTACCGATAATTGTCAGTGATGAGGTTTAACCAGCAATTCAATAACCGATCCTACCGCCCCTCTTCTGGATTCGGGCCGGGAGCTATATCGCCTTTTATCAAGGTGATGATGATCACGAACGTGTTAGTTCTGTTCATCCAGTATCTGTATCCGGATTTGACCTATTATCTCGGTCTGTCTCCGGCGCGATATTTCTCAGATTTCCCCAATTTGTTGTACCAACCGCTGACTTACATGTTTCTTCATGGCGGGCTGGGGCACATCTTCTTCAATATGTTCGTGCTCTGGATGTTTGGCACCGAGATCGAGCGTACCTGGGGCAGCCGTCGTTTCGGCAGGTTTTACATCCTGGCCGGTCTGTCCGGCGCTGCTCTGACGATGATCGTCAATTCGTCACAGTCGGTACCGGTGGTGGGAGCTTCGGCGGCCATCTACGGTGTCCTCGCAGCTTACTGGGTCATGTATCCCGGCCGGCTGCTTTATATCTGGTTTCTGTTCCCGGTCAAAGTCAAATGGGCCATTCCGGGGATGATGCTTCTGGGATTTCTGTTCGGCGGGGCTCAGGTGGCGCATTTCGCTCATTTGGGTGGGGCGATTTTCGGTTTTCTGTACATGAAATCGGATTGGCGCCTGCCCGTATTCGGCAGCAAATTAAAAAACTTGCGCCACCGGAAGAAAGAGGCTAAGCTGGAGAAGAATCGTCAGAAGGCCGAAGATATTATGAAGAGGGTCGACGATATCCTTGACAAGATAAGCGAGGTGGGCATTGAGAACCTCAGCAAAGAGGAGCGCAAGTTTCTCGAAGAGGCATCCACCAAGCTGGGACAGAAGCAGACCAAAGAATAACGAGTTGGATAATGCGCAAGCGCGTACTCCTGGCCGAACAATCAGATACCATTCGCAGCATGGTCGAGTCGGTCCTCCGGCAGGCCGGTCTGGAAGTTATCTCAGTCGCTGCCTCGGACAAGGCCACAGAGGTGTTGAGTTTCTCGCGGCCGGACCTGCTGATTGTTAGCGCCGATCTGAAGAACGAATCCGACCAGCCGTTTTACGAATCGATGCAGGATAACCCCAAGTCGTCATCGATCCCGCTTCTGATTCTCAAAAGTCCGGATGATCCGGACCTGCCCTATCCCGATGAAGTCATCATCAACAAACCGGTGGACCCTAAGGAATTGCTGGACAAGGTGAATGTCTTCGCCGGATCCGCTGCTGTGCCGCCCACATCTACTTCGGCAGCGGCGGTGGAAAACGGCGATCTGGACGATAGTTTCCTGGATGCCGCGCTTGGGCTGGGCCAGTTGGAGGTGACAGCCTCCGAGGACATGAACCAGACCAGGGGCACTACCAGGGCGAGAAAGAAAAAGCCCACTGACAAGATGATCGGATTTGACCACGAGGTCACCAATCACGTCAATGCCTCCGACTCCGGCCGGGTCGAAGCGCTGCACATCCGTGACGAAGCGGCGGAGATCTCGGCCGATCCGCAGGCGAACGCCGGCGCCAGACCGCCTATGCCGAAAGCGACTGGGAAAATCGAGATTCTCGATGATCAGTTCGGGATGAAGGATCCGAATGCTCTCAAGACCGATGCCGGTGATGACCATGCTCACGACTATAACTGGTTTGTGGACAGTATGCGCGACGAAATTCAGGCTGGCGATACCAAACCAAAGCCAGCCGGGCCGGATGAAAGCCAGGGGTTGAATCTCAATATCGCTGAGACATCCTCGATGGTCAGTCCGGTAACGCCGGGACCGCCTCAACAAGCGGCCAAGACGGCCGATGCGGACGCTCCCGGAGTGGACAAGTTTATCGAAGAGTTCAAGAAAGAGATCGAGAATATCCGGACCGACGAGCCGGCCAGTATTACTATCAATGAGGCGAACTCCGCCAAGGCGGATGAGATTGTCTGGGAGGAATCGATGGAGAAGGTATCACCCGACCAGATAAACCTGTTCACCAGAGAACTGATCACCGAACTGGCCAGCCAGATCGCCAGGCGAATCGCCGATAAGATCGACGGCGATAAGCTGATGGCTCTTATCAAGAACGAAATCGCAGCTCGGGCCACCGCCCCAAAAAAGAAGTGAACCAACCCCCGCCTTCGTCGTTATAATATCAACGTAGCTAAACAGTGATCCCCATGCAGCAGAGGTAATCGTGTTTGATCAACCGACAGTCGAAATCTCCACGGCGTTCGTAGCTGGTTTTTTATCATTTGTGTCCCCATGTGTACTTCCCCTCATTCCCGGGTACCTGTCGTTCATTTCCGGCGTATCAATCGAGGACCTCGGTTCAAAGGAGAAGCAGGGTTCGCATATGTGGAAGGTTGTTCTGAATACGGTCTTCTTTGTGCTCGGTTTTTCACTGGTCTTTGTCCTCTTGGGTGCATCTGCGACAAAACTTGGCGAACTGCTGCAAAAGAACATCGATATCTTCAATAAGGTAGCCGGTGTTGTCGTCTTCCTGTTCGGTCTTCATGTTGTTGGTGTTTTTAAGCTTAAGGCGCTCAACTATGAAAAGCGTTTCCACGCCCGGCAAAAGAAGATGGGAGTGCTCGGTTCTGGGGTGATTGGTATCGCCTTCGCCTTCGGCTGGACACCGTGCATCGGTCCTATCCTCGGCACTATTTTGGTGATGGCGGCCCAGCAACAGTCGATCACCAGCGGTATCTCGTTGCTGCTGTTCTACTCAGCCGGTCTGGGCATCCCGTTTATTCTTACCGCGTTACTCTTCAACTATCTCATCGGCGCTTTCGGATTTATCAAGCGTCATTTCCGCGCCGTCGAGATTATCTCCGGCGGCTTACTGATGGCGGTCGGCGTGATGATGTTTTTCAACCTGCTCCAGTTCGTCTCCACGTGGTTGCTGGAGAAGATTCCCGCTCTGCAAAATATCGGTTGATGGCCGCATTTTTCGCCTTGACCGTCTTGACTCCGAAATCGGCCGGACATATATTGGTGGCGAATTGATTAACCATTAACTCGTCGAAACAGTATGCCGCCAAAGAGAAAGAATGACTTCGTAATTGCTGTCTGTATTCAGGAACCGATGGAAGACGGCTGTTCCATGGATTTCGGCTCTATCGAGGGCGATGAGCTTCGCTTTTTGCATCAGGCATTTATTACCGACACCTTGTTGAACACACTGGCAGTAGAAGACGCCGATATACGGCTCTACTATATCGGTCTGCCCCAACGCAAACGGCTGGTGAAAATCGTGACCGACTATATCTCCAAGAAACTGTTGGGGAATGAGGCCGAGGAATTCCAGCGTCGCTTCAGCGATCACGAGCTGGAAAAGGAGCGCTGGGGAATCAGAATCGAGAAGGTTTTCAAGGAGTGTTTCGATACGGGTTATAAGCACGTACTCGTCATTGGCAGCCGCACGCCGACTATTGGTCAGAAGATGTTCAAGATTGCTCACCGGATGCTCAAGGAATCCGATGCTGTCTTCGGACCGACCCCGGAAGGCCGGTACTACTCGATCGGCATGACCGGTTCCTACAAAATCAATCTGTCGAATTTCGACTGGAAATCGCCCTCGATTTATTCCGAAGTCGCCAATGCCTTTACATCCGAAGCCCTCGCCTGGTCGGAACTCGATATCTGGTACTGCGTCGATACCACCGACGACCTGGAAATGGTCGTACGCGACATCAACCAGTCGCGTTTTGAGGGCGACGAACTGACGGCTCACGAGACGGAGAAGGTTATCGAACGCATTCTCGCAAAACTGGAGCCGTAATTGGAACGGGAATATCAGAAACTCAACTGGATCAAGATCCAGAAGCTCGTTCCAAACGAGATCGATACGGTCATCCTGCCGGTCGGCACGATTGAGGCGCACGGTTCGGCCTGTCTCGGCACCGACAACTATATCCCCGAAGTCATCGCTCACGGTATCGCAGAACGGCTTAACGCTCTGGTGGCGCCGACAGTCAACTACGGCATCACCAAATCGCTCTACCGTTATAACGGCGGTACGACAGTAAGACCGTCCACCCTGCAGCTATACGTCGGCGAGATTCTCGACTCCCTGGCCGATGTCGGCTTTAAGAACATTATCCTGATGAACGGCCACGGCGGTAACAACGCCGCGCTTAAGGAGATTGCCCACGACTTTCACAAAGCGCGCCAGGTCAATATCGCCGTAATCCACTGGTGGGAACTGTGTGCTGAAATGACCCGCGAGTTTTTCGGTCATGCCGGCGGCCATGCCGGTACCGATGAGACCGCCATGGTGCAATCGATCGATCCTGCGCTGGCCGACAAAGCAGACTATGATCCAGAACTTGTCTGGTACTTCCGCCCCGGCGCCGACATCTACCCGATTCCCGGCTCTATCCTTCTGTATAAAGAGGGGGAAGGGTATCCCAATTTCGATGTCGAGCAGGCGAAGCGGTATCGCGTCAAAGTGATCGAAGCGGTGGGTGATTTCGCCGATATGGTCATCGGTCGCTGGCGTAAATTCGGCCTCTAATACATCTCAAAAAGCTTTTTTTTTCGTACAACCTATTGGCAGGCACCGGTTATCTGCGCTGGGCAAAGATGCCGTGTAAATTTGTCGCTACTCTGAGCCGAAGTAATTAATGAATCAGGCCGATGAGGTGCATATCATGGATCTTCGTGATACACATGAAACAGATCGAGAGCGCCAGTTCTACGGCAAGGTAACAGCCATCGTCATTGAACAGATGAAAAAGGGTGCAGGCAAGCGTGCGATCGCCCGCGAGCTGGCTCGCATCGGCATCGATGAGCGGGAGGCGATAGAACTGGTCGAACCGATCTATGAAGGCACGCTCAAGTTAGCCCGCAAAGAACAATATACATCGGACGCGTTACAGCCGGCGCTTTTCGGCGGCCTGCTGGCGGCGGCGGTGGGCGGTACTCTCTGGGGATCGTTGATCGTCTTCACCGGCTATGAGGTAGGTTTTATCGCCTGGACCCTGGGCCTGATTTCCGGTTACGTTGTCGTCTGGATCACGCACGGCAAGAAGGGTACACCGCTTCAGTTTATCGCCGTTGTTTCCAGTATCCTGGCTATTTTAATCGGCAAGTATTTGTCCTTCTATCACCTGACCAGACAATCACTCATGGAGGATGCCGGGAAAGAAGCGGCGGAGGGTGTCTCGTTCTTCTCGGAGGAGTTGTTCAATGCCTTTGTCAACAACTTCCCCGATCAGGTGTCGTCATCGGATGTAATCTGGGTGTCGCTGGCGATTGTGACTGCCTGGAGCATTCCGCGCGCTATGGGTATCAAGCTGCCCGAGGGTTCTTACACGCCGTATACGACCGGATGAATCAGAACTTGTCGATATAGGTCAGCCGAATCTCACGCGTAAACGTATCCGATTCGCGGCGATTTATCAGTAGATCTTTCATCAGGGCCTCAATCTCAAGATTCTCGGTGAAGAGCCACTTGACCGCCAGGTTCAGATAGCCTCGCCCTTTGCCGCCAAAACTGTTCGATCTCCCGTCTGGCAGCGACGAGCGGTCGTCGTTGAGGGCGACATCATATTCCAGCAGCAAGGCCAGATTGTAATTGAAGGTGGCGTCGACACCGGCAAAGAAATTTATGTCTTTTTCATCGTCGACATCGTTTTCCAGCGAGTGATTCATGCCGAGATGCCATCCCGACACCCAGTTGTAGAAATAGAAGCTGCGACTGGCCACAGCATAAAAGCCGCGTGACTTAAACGTATAGCGATCGAACTCGACGCTCCAGGCGCCGAATCCCTGGGAACTGAAACCGGTCGTGATCGCCGGGAAAAGTTCAAGCTCGTCGATGACGCGAAACTTGATGTTAAACTCGATACGCGGATTCCAGTCCGGGTCGGTGTTGGAGATGATATTGTTGCCGCCGAAAGATATGCCGAGCATGAGCCGGTGCGAAAGCCCGATGTCGGTGCTGCCGATCGCGCCGCCGTTTGGATACAGTCGGAATCCGATATCAAAATGGGCGCGCGGAAGAGTCCCTGCCGTCGGTACATCGACCAGCGAGCGCGGCGGGACATCGTAGAGGCTGCTTCGTTCACTCTCCTGGGCAGTGGTCGACACTGCCGCCAGCAACAAGACTACCGCTATGGCGTATAAGTATATCTTCTTCATCGCATATTCCCCGAACTTGGCGTTATCGTCTGTATTAGCCTGAGCGAATAATAGAAGAGTTGCCTAATGGATGTCAAATTAAAACAGGAACGTTATTCAAGACCGACCATTCGCCGCAGATGGTGGGAGATTTCCTGTGTGATCGGACCCGAATCGAATCGGTATCGCTCGCGTCCATTTTGTATCAGCGCGACCGCCGCCACCAGTTTCAGGGAACTGGTGATGAATACCTCGTCTGCCTTTGCCAGCGTTGTCAGATTGCAGTTTCGTTCAACCGGGTTATACTTGAGCTTTTTCAACTCGCGCAGAACGATCTTGCGAGTGACTCCGTCGAGACAGCCGGAGGCAAGCGGTGTCGTGTAGATCCGGTCCTTTTTCACCCAGAAGATGTTAGCCGAGGTAACCTCCGCCACCTGCCCCTTCTCATTGAGCATCAGGGCGTCGTCGCAACCGGCTCGCTTCGCCTGGCTCAACGCGGCGGCATGGATGGCGTACGAAATTGTCTTGATCCGGCGGAAGATAGAATCCTGATCGACATGAAAGCGCGACACGTGCAGCTTGAACGGTTCGACCGGCATCTGGTGCTCGGCCGCGCCGAATATCACCTGCGGTTTCCCTTGCGCGCCCACCCATCGGGCCGATTCACCGGCGGTAATAGTAAGGCGCAGCTTTGTCAGACGGCTCGGGTGTGCCCGCAGCGTCTTCTTCATCCAGCGAGTCAATTCGTCCGCCTCGATTGGCAGCTTCAGTCCGGTTACCGCGGTGCCTTTGTAAAGGCGTTTCAAATGCTCGTCCCAGAAGATCGCCCGATCGTCAATAGCCAGCATCGTCTCGAACAACCCCTCGGCATACAGCAGCCCGTTGTCGAAAACCGACACCGCCCCGCGTCCCTGTTTAACCATCCGGCCGTTGATCGTCGTAACCGTTTTGACTCTGCCGCTCATGCTGTCACTCCTAATGCTCTAAACAGGTTGTTCGCTTTTAACATCATTTCATCGTATTCCGCATTCGGATCACTGTCGGCCACGATACCGCCGCCGGCGTGGACATGGTAGGTGTCGCCGCGGTGCAGCATGGTGCGTATAGCGATATTGAAATCAGCCTCACATCCAGTCAGATACCCAATGCAGCCAGTATAGATCGAGCGGGAACGGTTTTCAAGCTGGTTGATTATTTCTGCCGCTCTTTTTTTTGGTGCGCCGCTGATGGACCCGCCCGGCAGCATCGCCCGACAGATACTATCAAAATCCACATCGCCGCGCAGCCTGGCCGATATATCACTGACCAGGTGGATGACCGATGAATACTTTTCGGTGTGATGGAGGCTGTTAACCTTTACACTGCCCACCTGAGCGATCCGGCCCAGATCGTTTCGTTCCAGATCGACTATCATCAGCAGTTCCGCCCCATCCTTGACCGAGCTGAGCAAGCGCTGCGTGTTTTCTCTTTCTTCGTCCGGTGACTCTCCGCGCGCAATCGTGCCCTTTATCGGTGAGGTGGAAATCAGATCACCCGCCCGTTTGAACATTCGCTCCGGCGACGATGATAGAATCCGGTAATCACCAAAGTCGAGCCAGGCGCTGTACGGGGCCGGGTTGAGGCGACGCAGACGGCGGTACGCTTCCATTGGCTGCAGGTCGGTCGTTACGTCGAACCGGGATGTAAAGTTAGCCTGATAAATGTCGCCCTCGCGAATGTAATGCTTGACCTCCTGCACCCTCTCCAGATATTCGGAATGGCTCAAGCACGGCTGGACACGCGCCGCCCCGGCTTTGAGCGGATAATCCTGCCGTCCAGTCGGTGAATCGACTGCCATCAGGTCGGCGTAATCATCGGCATCCGGGTTGGTGGCAGTGTACTCATCACGGGCATGGTCGTACCGCAACACCGACTCGTACAGCAAAAACCTC
>DAOWIC010000284.1 GCA_030641085.1 Calditrichota bacterium | reverse complement strand
GGCATCAGGCCGGACAGGATCTGGCCAAACAGCGCCGAGTTTTCACTCGATGGCGGGACCGCTACCGACTGCTCGATATTCGAGGCGTCGATAGCGCCCGACATCAGATCCATTATGTTGACTGCAGTGTTATTCATATTAGTTTTCAGCAATCGTTATCATCTGTTTCGAAAGTCTGGCCGCGCGTTGAGCCGGCATCAGGGACAGTACCGACGACGCGTTTTTGACTTTCATCTTCGGCAGCAGTTCAATCACCGTTTTGTCATCGAGATTGGCCATCAGGTTGGTTACCGAGCGCGGATCCATGCCGTCATACAGCTTGGCCAGTTTGGAAACCCTGACCGACTCCGCCTGCTCCAGTATGAGCAGCTTCTTATTGACTTCCTTCTCGAGCTTATTCAGGTGCTTTTCGCGTGTATCAAGCTCTTTTTCGCGGACATCCAGAGCCGCCTTTTCGCTCTCCAGCCAGTTTACGTTAGCCAGCGAGTCCTCAACCGACATGCCCTCATCGGCGCCGTCAACCTCAGAGGCATCCGGCTCATAATCGAGAAACGCCAGATTGTCCATTATCTTTTCAATGGCGCCGTAATCAAGCTCGGCATCCGCCGCCAATTCTTCCATTTCAGCTTCAGCCGATTGCGGTTCATGAACGGACCGATCGGTTGCAGGGGAATCTTTAGCGGCCTCTTTGTCGGTCGCTTCGCCCGCACCGTTGTCCTCGTTAGCAGCGCTCGGCGCTGTTTCGGAACCGTGCTTGTCCGCCGCGGCCACTATCTCCTGCGAAACATCAGCCTTAAGGGGCGGATCGCTTCTCATAAGAAAAGCGACACCAAACGCGATGCCCAAAACCACAGCCAGACCGCCGACGCCGAAAATGATATACTTGATCAGCGGGCTGCCGGACTTCGTAGTCTGCTCTTCGCCGGCACCGGAGTTTTCAGTCGCGTTATTTTGTTTATCTTCTGGCATTTCAGTTACCTAAAATTTTCCACAAAACAGTATTTTCCCGACTCCCGTTAAAGCAACGCCCGTGCCAGAGTTGAGGTGCTGCCGCAAGTAATTGGTGTTACTAACTTTACGGACTAAAAGAAATCGGAGTATTGGTTCCGGATTATGGTATTCGGGAAATTCTTTCCGCTCGGGGCGGAAATATCTATTTGATTTGAACTGGAAGCAGTTGGCCGGAACGGCCTATTTGATCGGGCCGATCAGTTCGCCCTCAACCCATTGATCGGTAGCGTCTGTAATGCGAGTTTCGACAACGTCCTTGCCGAAATTGTGTTCGCCGGGTATGCGGACCTTGATATAATTATCGGAAATCGCCGTGTAGCCGCCATCCGGGGTTCGATTGTGCTCGTAAATCACTTCCAGCGTTTGGCCTATTTGGCGCTGATACGCCGCCCGACGCAGTTTGGCGGAGACCTCAGTCAGGATCGCGTTGCGTTCTTTTATCACTTCCGGATTGATCTTGTCCGGAAGCTGACTCGCTTTGGTACCGGGACGGTCTGAGTAGCTGAAAACATGCAGGTAGTCGATCAGACCGGACTGGACCAGTTGCCGGGTCTGGTTGAAATCATCGTCGGTTTCGCCCGGGAAGCCGACAATCACATCCGCCCCTATAATGGTGTTATCCACAGCCTCTTTAATCCGGCCTACCCGCCGCGCATACGCATCGGCATCATACGGCCGATTCATCATCCGCAAAATCCTCGACGAGCCGGACTGGAGCGAGGCGTGGAAATTACGGCAGAGCCTGCCATCAGCCTCGACATACACCCCGATCAATTCATCGTCGATTGTCTGTGGCTCTATCGAGGCCAGTCGCAGTCGGTAGAGATCGGTTTCGCTCAAGATTCGGCGGCAGAGTCCGGCGAAGCTCTTTACCGACGGCTCGCCGTTCCTGTAATGGTAATGACCCAGGTGTACCGCGGTCATGACTACCTCCCGGTAGCCGCTCTGGATCAGGCTGTTGATATCGCGGATTATCTCCTCGGGCGGGCGGTTGGTCAGCGGGCCGCGCACGCGCGGGATTATACAATAAGAGCAGCGCTGATTGCAGCCGTCGGACACCTTTATCCAGGCCCGGTTGTGATCGAAGAAGTCGGTCACACGCACCACGCAGCTTCCGTCCGGCTCACGGTCGAACAGCTCCGGCATTTTCTGAGCCAGAATCGTCGCCATCTGCTCCTTCTGGCTGTTACCCAGGACCAGATCGACCCCCTCCATCCCGGAAAGAAGTTCGGGCGAGGTCTCGACATAACAGCCGGTGACAACCACCCGGCCGTTCGGGTTTTCGCGGACTGCGCGGCGGATGTAATTGCGGCAACTGGAATCGGCGCGATGGGTGACAGTGCAGGTATTGATGATATAAAGGTCGGCCGTCTCCCCCGGCTCGACTCGTGTGAACCCGTACGGATAGAGCTGGGCGGCAATCATCTCCGACTCATACTGGTTGAGACGGCAGCCAACAGTTCGGAGCGAGACTTTCTTTGGTGCGTTATCTATCATACTGAGCTAATATAGCAAAAATCAGCAGGATCAGGTCGGGAATTTCGCGGCCCTAACCGCGGCAACCGGCACTGGCAACCTCTACTTTTTGACGAGGCTCCTGAGGATTTTCAGATTCTCAATATCCTCGGCCAGATCATCGCCCTTCGGTGTCTCGATAATCATCGGCACATCCTTCAGGCGTGAATCGTTGACAATATTGCTGAACCCCTCCAGACCGATAAACCCTTTCCCGATATGCTCATGCCGATCCCGTTTGGAGCCGAATTCCTTCTTGCTGTCGTTCATGTGGATTATTTGCAGCCGGTCGAATCCGATTATCTCCTCGAATGTTTTCATGGTCTTTTTGTAGTCCTTCGGATCGACCAGCGGATAACCGGCGGCGAAGATATGACAGGTATCGAGACAGACACCGAGCCGGTCATCGTTGTCGATTTTCGAGATAATCTCAGCCAGTTGTTCAAAGGAGTAACCGAGGTTGGTCCCCTGCCCGGCGGTCGCCTCCAACAGCAGAGTCACACTGGCGTCGTCGAGCGCATCGAACAACCGATTGATATTCTCGGTGATCTTCTCGATTCCTGCCTCCTCGCCGGAGCCGACATGCGATCCGGGGTGCATGACCAGGTTCGGGATTTTCAGCAGCCCGCAGCGTTCCATTTCCTCTTTCAGGGCCAGGTAGGACCGCTCGTTGAGACCCGGTTCGGGCGAAGCAATATTGATTAGGTAACTGGTATGTGATACCGAAACCGATATTCCGGTCGATTCGATCAGTTCGAAATACTTGTCGATCTCCTTCGGCTGCAACTTTTTGGCCCGCCACTGGTGGTTGGACTTGTTAAATATCTGGATTGTGTCGCAGGTCGCCTTCTGGCCCCGCTCAAGGGCCATAAAAACCCCGCCGGATATCGATTCATGGGCTCCAAACAGCATATTGCCTCACCTGGATTGTCGTTCAATCGGCCAGTAAATATAGCAATAATAGGTAATTTTGCTCCCTAATACAAGCTCCGGCAACTACCCGGCGCAAGTTCCCTGTTTCGCGACCTGAATTGCACTGACGGTCCCTGTCAGGAGGGTATTCTATAATGAGGTGCGGGAGGAGAAATATGACAGGAAAACTGAAAATAAGGGATACGGGGTATAGCGTCACCCATGTTCTCGAACTGATATCCAAAGGCCGGTCATATCAGCAAATCCGAAAACAGATGCCCGGCATAACGCAGCAGGATATCAGAGAAGCGGCCCGGGCAGCGCATGATTTTATCATCAGGCATCTCGTTATCGACACAATGCTGAACATCGGCGACAAAACCTATGCGGTCAGCAAGATCTCGGTCAGGCCTAATCGGCGCGAGTGGAGCACCGACGATAAGCGAGAGATGATTTCGCTCTTCACCAATGGCGCCGACCCGGCCGAAATCGCCCGTATTCTCATGCGCAGCGAGGAAGAAATCAATGACCGACTCAGGCAAAACGGATTAATCGGCTAACCAGATGCGAGGAAGGAGACCCTATGAACTACACTATCACAATCAGGGATACCGACACGAAGGTGACGGATATCCTCGAACTCATTTCGCGCGGCTACGGCTACGAACAGATATTGAGGATGTACCCCCATCTGAATATGACCGATCTGATGACCGCCGCCCGGGTCGCCATGGAGTTAATCGAAAAAGTGGTTCAGCTTACAGACGAGGTGACCGTGGGCGGGAAACTGCAAGTAACGGCCCGGCTGGGGCAATTCCGGACCCTGGAAGAGCTTAGAAAAGACTTCCCTCGCGCTTTTGAGAAGTGGGACACGGTTGAAGAGACCGATCTGATCACGCGTTACCGCGATGGTGATACGATCGCTGAAATCGCCCAAAAACTGCAGCGGACACGCGGTTCGGTGCGCCTGCGCCTGATCAAGCTCGGCCTGATCGTGGACAACGGCAAAACCGGCGCCGGTAGATTGCCTCGAGGCTCCGGATAATAGACAGGAACCGGCTCAGTCCGCCTCAATAAGGCACTCCGGCGCGATCGGTGCGGTGCCGGCGATCGCAAGTATACTGCCCACCTGTACCGCGCGGCTGAATCCGATCACATTCTCGTAGGGTGATCCTGAGGATATGTTCTTTCGTTTCATAGTGTCCGAATCATATGGAAATTCGCGATATGTCTCCACAAAAAAAAGGGCGAACGGAATCGTTCGCCCTTTCAAATGCGCCTGGACCAGTGATTAGCGCCACTATTTGAGGTTCATCGACAGTATCTTTATCTCGGTCATGTCCTCGATTGAATATCGGATACCCTCGCGGCCGAGTCCGGAGTTTTTCATCCCGCCGTACGGCTGGTGATCGGCGCGATAGGTGGGGATATCGTTGACCACCACTCCCCCGCACTCGATGTTCTTGAAGGCGTAAAATATGTCCTTCATGCGATTAGTGAAAATGCCCGCCTGGAGGCCGTATTCGGAGTTATTGATTTCATTGACAACTTCGGCGAAGTCTTTGTACTTCGATACCACCGCCAGCGGCGCAAACGCTTCCTTGGTGCAGACATCCATCGATGTCTGCACATCGGTCAACACGGTCGGCTGAAATATCCGTCCTTTCGCCTTGCCGCCGGTGAGGATTTTCGCCCCTCCCGCCACCGCATCTTTGATCGTCTCCATCGTGGCCTGTACCGATTTTTCGTCAACCATCGTACCGATATCGGTCTCGGGATCAAGCGGATCGCCGACCTTGAGCGTTTTGACTTTGCGCTTGAACATGGTCAGGAACTTGTCATATACATCCTCGTGGACGAAAATCCGCTGTACCGATATACAGGATTGCCCGGCCGACGCGAAGGCGCCGTAAAGCAGCCGATCGGTGGCGTATTCGAGATCGCCGTCATCGGCCACGGCCACCCCGGCGTTGCCGCCCAGTTCCAGCACAACCTGTTTCTTGCCCGAATGGCTCTTTATCCACCAGCCGACTTCGGACGATCCGGTGAACGTAATCAGCTTGACCCGTTCATCCTCAAGCAGCGGCGAGGAATCTTTCGACGATCCCGGCAGGATCGAGACCGCCCCTTTCGGGTGGTCGGTCTTGTCGATCAGTTCCGCCAGCAGCAACGCCGACAGGGGCGTCTTGGTGGCCGGTTTCAGAACAATCGTATTGCCGGAGGCGATAGCCGGACCGATCTTGTGCGCCACCAAATTGAGTGGGAAATTAAACGGTGAGATTCCGGCGATGACTCCCATCGGAAACCGGCGAATCAGACCCATCCGCTCCTCGGCGCCCGGATTCCAGTCGAGGTCTATTATTTCACCGCCGATCCGCTTGGATTCCTCGGCCGCAACACGAAACACGCCGACCGCACGACCGACCTCGCCGCGTGAGTCCTTGAGCGATTTGCCCAGTTCCATCGACATCGCCCGGGCGAACTTATCAAGGTTCTTTTCCAATCCGGCCGCTATCTGAAGGCAGGTCTGCTCCCGCTTGTACGACGGTAACTCGCGCGTGATATTAAACGCCTTTTCGGCCTGGCTGATCGCTTTGGTGTAATCCTCTTTCGAGGCGGCGGCCACGGTGGCGACCAGTGAATCGTCGTAGGGGCTTTCCACGCGGATCTTTGATTTGCGGTCAACCCACTTACCGCCCAGGTACATCTTATAGTTCTTCGCCATCTTCGACTCCATATCTTTCAAGTAGATTGTTTCTCTCAGATCGGGCAGACCAACTGGCCCAATCGTTTAGTCAGCTTGACGTTTTCACTGTAGTCCACCGGGCAGTCGATCACCACCGGCCATTCTGATATGCCGCGTCAGGGCATCTATCGAGGCTCGGGCGTTTTGCTGTAGGTTGGTCGCGCCGGGACCGATAGTGGAAAGACAAACACCCGCCCGGCCGGTCAGACGGCCGTAGATATCGGCCATAAATCCGGCTCCCTGCTCGTGACGCGTCAGGATGAACTTGATGTTTGACTTTCGAACCGCCTCGAGAAAATCGATGTTCTCCTCGCCTGGAGCGCCAAGAATGTACTCAACCTGTTCATTTTCAAGCGCTTTGACAAATACTTCCGATGCCATACACATGATGGACCCTTCTGGAGTGATTCGCCTGAATCACTATATATAGCCTGAGGGGCGCGTGGTATCAAGAGTTTAGTTCCCGTAGTTGGAGAGTGGCTGCCTGTCTATCAATAATCGCCGGAAACGCCGGGCGGTTCCCCTCAACTTTGGCCGCCGCCAACCGATTTAAACCAATAGTAGCGATCATTCACCAGCGAAGGGTCCGACATCATTTGCGGGGCTGACTTTTCAACCGACACCAGCATCAATTGCTCGCCACCCGATTGTAACGGGGCACCATAGTCCCTACGGTAAGGCTAAACAGGAGCATGAAATCGTGAAGAATTCAAATAAGACGTTTAGACCCGCCAAATGCAGGCAAGGCTTTACCTTTATCGAAATGATTGTGGCGCTGGGTGTTGTCGGTGTCGTACTGGTAGCAACCTTCCGGTTATATATCGTGCAGCACTCCGGCTTCATAATTCAGGAAGAGCGGACTAACCTGCAGCAAAACGCACGGGCCTCGATAGATGCCCTGACCCGGCATATCAGGATGGCCGGTTATGACCTACCGGGTGGACTTGACGCGATTGAGGCCTACGACACCAACCCCGACACGATAATTGTCTGCTATACATCAATTGATTGCCAGACCTTCCTTTCGGCGCCCATGCCGGGGCCATCGTCAGTGCTGGTCTGCGGCAGTGATGTCAGTTGTTTCCAGCTCGGTCAGTGGGTCTACATCACCGATCCGGCCGGCGGCAACGGCGAGTGGATGCAGATCAGCGAGGTGCAGGTCGGTGCCTATCAGCTTCGCTACAGCCAGATGGGCCTGTCGAAAGCATACGGCGCCGACGCTTTAGTGACCGTGGCCAACCGGATCAAGTTTTTCGTGGACGACACCACCGACCCGGAGCATCCCTCACTCATGCTGCAGCTTCACGGACACCCGGCCCAGGTGTTCGCTGAAGAAATCAACGACCTGCAGTTTCGCTACCAGATGAAAACGGGCGATGTCGAGGATGAACCGATACTGGTCCAAAACATTCGAGAGGTTCTCATAGAGATCACCGGGCAGTCGCACCTGCTGATGGAAGTGGGTCAGGATAATGGATCATTGCACGAACAAAGCTACTCGACAAGCGTCTATTTGCGCAACGTTGGCGCCTGAAACTGACGCCTTTTGGTCCTTATCGTGAGACACGATTTCCCGAATTCCCGATGCCTCCCGGGAGCCTGACAATCAAATGTCACATACTGACATAGGCCGAATCAAATGAGCCAAATATGTGGGTCGCGCCCCATACGTTATTGGACCAACTGAATCCTTTTTAGACCTCCGCCTGAGTTTATCCGAATTGTAACAACAAAATCCGATTCCAGTTTGCAACCTAATCTCCTATGTAACAACCTTATACCTCAACAAGGCGATTCTTCTCCTATCTTATCTGCTCGCTCGGTATGGAATTTACTCTATTTTCACGTGAAGATATCAGGAGGGGTATCATGAAAGCAGGTAAGATGAGAAATCAGAGAGGACTTACACTGCTTGAAGTTTTGGTGGCCATGATCATCATGGGCATATCGTTGCTCATGCTTCTGAACATGACCATGGTTGCCCTGGACGGCAATGACTGGTCCAACCAGACTACTATCGCCGCCCAGTCAATGCAGGAGAAACTCGAGCAGTTACGAAGCGATCCCGACTTGTCGCCCTCTTCCGGCGGGACCGACACATCGCAGGGAGTCGCCACCACCTGGACCGTCACAAACAGCGGCAATCATTTACGGAGAGTCGATGTTGAGGCGATCTGGACGGATATCAGAGGCCACGAACGAACCAATACGCTGACAGCATATGTAAAAACAGATTCTCTGTAGGGGGCTCCTATGAACAATTTCAAACGAAAACTACAGAGCCAGAGAGGTGTGTCTTTTCTGGAGGTTATCATCGCGTTGGTTCTGATGGGCGTTGTCACCGCCGGCATATTCCGCCTTTACATCACTCAGCACGAGCATTATATCATCCAGGACGACGTTACCGACGTACAGCAAAACGCCCGGGCCTCAATTGACGAACTCAGTCGCAATATCAGGATGGCCGGATATGATCTCCCGGTCGGAGTGGCCGCGCTCGAGACCTACAACACCGACCCGGACACGATTGTCGTGCTGTATCATCATTCCGGCTGCGACACCTATCTTTCCAATCCGATGCCCCAGCCCTCGGCCGAGTTGAAATGCGGCTCGGATATATCCTGCTTCTACGACGGTCAGTGGGTTTTCATCTATGATGCCGGCCTGGGTGAAGGTGAATGGTTCGAAATCACGGAAGTACAGTCGGCCGCCTTTCATTTGCAGCACAACACTATGCCGCTGTCCCGCTCGTACGACGCTGACGCGCTGGTGCTGGCAATGGAACGGCTGAAGTATTTCATCGACAACACGACCGACCCGGATCACCCCAAGCTGATGGTGCAGGCCCAGGGGCACGTACCGCAGGTGTTCGCCGAAAACATTAGCGACCTGCAGTTCAGTTATCGCATGAAGAACGGGCAGGTGTTCGACGAACCAATCATTGTCGAAAACATTCGTGAGGTAATGATCGACGTCACCGGTCGTTCGAATGTCCCGCAGTACGGGGAAAACGGCGAAGAGATCCATCGCCTTAGGAATTTCACGACCTCGGTATTCATGAGGAACGTCGGCATATAGTAAGGGGCGCCCACATGTTTAAAACGACACACAATACAGAAATAGGCTTCGCAACCCTGATTGGGGACTGCGCCGTTGACTATTGTGGGCTTAATAAGTCCGACGCAGGAGTAAATGGAAATATGTGCTCGAACAACAATATTCTGAAAACCGTGGAGGGAAAAGCGGTGAAAAGAAACTATCACGAGAGCGAAGGCGGTTTTGCCACGCTCATTGCGCTGATAATGGTAGCCATGCTGACGCTGATCGGCCTGGCTGCGCTATCCACCTCCGACGACGAAATCACCATTGCCGGCAATGAGCTGCAGGAAACCAGAGCCTTCTACGCGGCCGAGGCCGGGCTGGAAATAGCCGCGGCCGATCTGCAGGTATCACACGACAGTATCGGACTCAATATTGTGAGTCTGCCCCAAGGAGAGGATACGCTCAACAATTGTATCCTGAGGTTCTCGACTTCGGACGACGGTCCGGCCAGTCACGAGGTGCTGTCCAACGGCACCCTGGCCGGACTGCACGCCTTTGTCAAATCGTACACGATCACCTCAACCGGTATTAACCGAACCGATCGCGGGCGGGTACAGGTATCACAATCGTTTGAGGCTGCCATGGTGCCGCTGTTTCAGTTTGCGGTCTTCTACGAAAACGATCTCGAGATCGCTCCCGGGCCGGCGATGGAGTTGCGCGGGCGGGTTCACACCAACGGCGATCTCTGGCTTCAGGCTGGAGAGTCGCTCAGTATGGACAGCTACGTCACCGCCTTCGGCGACATCTTCCATGGCCGCAAGGGCGGCGGTGGCGTCTCCGATGCCGAGGTGCGTATCAAAGATGCCAGCGGCAATTATGTCTC
>DAOWIC010000074.1 GCA_030641085.1 Calditrichota bacterium | reverse complement strand
TCTACATACCGCCGCGACCGGGTTCAGCGAGGATATCGGAGTCTTTCCGCTATTTCGCCCGACTATCTGGTTCACACCCGGCGAGCAACTCAGACGCGCCGCGTTCGATAGCGATGGTTTCCTGAAACGTGAGTCACTCATTCTGCTGGCAGCGCCCGACAGCCCGGGAGAGAACCGATGACATTCACCTCCCGCATAAGGACCTATCTGCTGCTGACGGCCACCGTGCCGCCGTTGATACTGATGGCCGTAATCTACTATCACGGGATCGGTGAGATGAATCGGTCGGACCGGGTGACGGCGGTCGAGAACCTGAGGCGGCTGGAGATGTTCAACCACACCTATCTGGTCTCGTTGAACGGTCTGGTGGAAAAGGCCGCCGAAAGTGACGCGGTCAGACGGGCCTCGCTGCGGGTCCGATCAGGCGACACCCGTCGGGCGGATTTGAGCGCGCCGCTGACCGGGCTGGATTTCTGGGAACTGACCGACAGCAATATGACCGTCCTGGCGTCACACCACCGGCCCGGCCTTGTCGGCCAGCATGTTCAACCCAACATTGACCTGCTTCAGGCGAATTCGCGCGGATTTTTTGAGACTATCGAATATGACTTAAGCGGCGCGCATACGGCATTCGCCACCCTTATGCCGCTGGAGGGTGGCATCTCACTCTATACCGGAGCCTATCTTGATACCGCCTACTACGGGCTGGTTAGTGAGCTTATCAACGCCGAGACCAGGCTGGTCATGGCCGATGAAGCGGCCCCGGTCTACACCGGCATGAACCGGAAGAAGGTGTATGATATCGACGGCGAGTTGACCGGCTTAATCGCCGGCGGCGACAGGAGCGGTTTTTACTTGATCGCAGGCTTCCGGCCCTCGGGTGAGCGACCGCTCTTTACCTCGATTCTGAGAATAACCGGACTGGTGGCGCTGGCGGCGGTGCTGGTGGCGATTCTGCTCGGCTGGTACATTACCGGCCAGGCGAAAAAGGAAGTTGAAAACCTGCTTAGCGCTACCGCCCGGGTAGCGGAGGGAGATTTTTCCACGCCGGTCATGGCCTACGAAGAGGGCGAGTTTTCGCAACTGGCCGACTCGTTTTCCGAGATGATGCTCAGGCTCAGGAATGTCCGGCAGAAACTGGCGGTCTCGGAAAAAATTGCCGCCTGGCAGGTGATGGGCCGAAAGGTGGCCCATGAGATCAAGAATCCGCTGACACCGATTGCGATCAGCGCCGATGATCTCCGACGGTCATACCACGAGAGGCAGCCCGATTTTGAACAGATCCTGCTCCAGACAACCTCGACCATCACCGCCGAGGTCCGACGCCTGACGCAACTGTTGGATCAATTCGTCGGGTTCGCCCGCATGAAGCCGCCGGCCATAACGGAATCATCAATCGATAAGCTGCTCAAAGACGTCACTGCCCTCTATCGCCGTGAGGTCGATAGCGAACGTTTGATCCTGACCAACAACAGCCGGAGGAACCAGTACAGGCTTGACCCTGATCAGATAAAACAGTTGCTTGTCAATCTAATAAAGAACAGTCTTGAGGCGGGCGAGGATGTCAGTGTAAGTGTCACAATTGAGGACGCACCGCACGGCCTGAGACTGCTGATTGAAGATAACGGACCCGGGTTTGCCGACGAGATATTGGACAACCGCTTCGAGCCGTATCTGTCACGCAAAGAGAAAGGTTCCGGTCTGGGACTGGTAATATCGCAAAGGATTGTCCATGATCACGGCGGCACGATTGAGCTTCTTAATCGCCCGGAAGGAGGGGCCGGAGTGCTGATACTCCTGCCCGATAACAATGGCTAAAATACTGATAGTTGACGATGAAGCCGCTATCCGGCAGTCGCTCGGATCGGCGCTGGAGCGACGCGGCCATGAGGTTGCGACTGCAGATTGCCTGCAGGCGGCGCGCGAATCTCTGAGCGAGGAGTATGAAATTATTCTGCTGGATCTGATGCTGCCCGACGGCAACGGTATCGACCTGCTCAAGGAGATC
>DAOWIC010000071.1 GCA_030641085.1 Calditrichota bacterium | reverse complement strand
CGGCTACATATATGTGGCCAATGAATTATCCGATGATATCGCCGTCTATGATCCGGTGAGTCGCTCGGTGGTTAGCTCTATTTCGCCCGGCTCGTCACCCCGTGAGCTGTTTTTTAACAGCCGTAGCAAGCAGTTGTATTTGTCGCAGGCGGTGCAGCGCACGCTCTCGATCTTTGACACCCAGACCGGCGCGCTGGTGGGAACGATGAATCTCTGCTCACCGGCGGTTGGTTTTGATTTCAACCCGGTCTCGGGCCGCTTATATGCTGCCCTGGAACGGTGTGAAGAGATAGCGGTATTGAAACCGGACAGCGAACTGGAACTGGCCTCGATTCGTTTGCCCGGGCAACCGGGCCAGATAAAACTGGGGCCGGATTACCGCCAATTACTGGTGGCCCTGCCGCAGAGTAATCAACTGGCCATATATAGCACTAACAGCCGCAAACTGGTCGGACTGGTTAACGTAGGCGAAAAACCGTATATGGCGATTGTACCACAGTGATTATGGAACGTAGCAGTCTACATATGTATTCGAGATTCCCGCGATTTGTCCGCGCGGCAAGCGTAACGTTGCTGTTATTGTTGATGCTAAGCCCGTTATCGCACGCCTACCTGTTTCGTGATCTGAGCGGGACTATCGATATCTCCGGCGTTCAGTCCGAAACCGATGACGTTACCACCGAGACACTTCGTCAGCAGTACACTGCCAGTTGGTCGCGGCGGATGATGCCCAACCTGACAGTGCGCGGCTCGTTGAGATATTTCAAGTTTGATCTGGACCAGGCCCAGAGTTCCAGTGTCTGGCAGGAAGAATGGCAGCCGTCGGGCGACCTTGCCTGGAACCATCCGCTGTTTATGTTGAGCGCCAACGCGCAGCGGCGTCTGTCGACCAGCAACAACGCCGCCGCCGATCTCACCAGTGACAACTGGTCGGTGGCGTTTCACACCAAGAGTTTCAAGCATCCGAAGGTAACTCTGCGGTACGACTGGGACCATATTTACAGCGATAACGAGGCAGGCGATCGCGACACGAGGGACAGGATGTTTGTGGCCGGTGTCGACTACAATGTAAAAAGCCACGCCCTGACCTACAATTTCTCCACGCGCAACAACGACAATGTCATCTCCAATCTCGAGTCATCGCAAAGCCAGCATCTGCTTCGCTGGAACAACATGGCGTTTCTGGGAGCGGAGAAGCGGCTGCGAGTCAACACGAATTATTCCTTCAGCTATCGCTCGCAGACCGACAAGCGACCGCTCACCGGCTCGGCGCTCCAGCTGGTCCCGATTCTGGCGGCGCTCTATGCTCACGATGCCAACGCGGATTTCGGCAATCTGGATAGCGTGACAGCTCTTACCGACGGCAACACCAGTGCGGCCACTCAGCCGAATATCGATATCGGTAACGCCCTGACCGATCAAAATATCGGCGCCGACCTCGGGTTCGCGCGGTCGGTCGGCGCCGTGTATGTTTATACCGACCGGGCCTCGAGCGACCTCGTCGGATGGCGGGTCTATATTTCGGGGGATAACCTGAACTGGGAGCTGTACACAGCGGCGCCGACGGTGGAATTCAACGCCGGCTTCAATCGTTATGAAATCAATTTCGCCCAGGTCGAAACAAGATACATCAAGGTGGTCAATACCGGGTTCAACGATATTCAGACGGTCTTCGTGACCGAACTGCAACTGCTGCAGGAGATAGAGAGTACGAACGAAACCGAGAGCACTCGCTCGCAGGCCTCACACCTGGCCGACATCAGTGCCAGCTACCGTCATTCGGAAAAAGTAACCTCTTCTGCCGATTTCTCGTATCAGCACGAGCCGTCGCTCAGTACCGGTTCCAGTCGGGACAACTTTTATTATTCCCTGTCGACCCGCTGGGACCAGTCGCGCATTGTAACGCATGTACTCAAATGGCAGCAAGGATTTCAGCAATTTGATATCGATGAGCACGATCTTAGGAACAACTCTGCGCTCTACAATCTGCTGGTGGCGCCGCTGGACAGGCTGGAGTTTTCAATGTCGGCCAACCTGCGTACCAGTTATATCGGTGATCTGAAGGATCAGGACAACAAAGGCGTCCTGCTGGTTGCCTCCGGTACCCCCCTGATCGGACTGAATATGTCCAGTGAAATAGGCTACAGTCGCTCCGATCAGATTCTCGCCAACAGCACCTCCGACATCTGGCGATTCCGGTTCTCCATGGACGGAGCGGTGACCCGTACGCTCGATGCTATTTTCTCGTTCAGTCACCAGTTCACCAAAACCCAGCAGACCGGTCGCGAGCGCACCCGCAACCAGTACAGCGCCAGTTTCAATTACCGCTTCACCCGGACGATATTCTTAAGAGGAGCGGTCGATATTGTCGATGATGAGAATACCTATATATCGCAGAATTATACTGTCAGTTGGAACATGACACCGAGGCTGTCCGTCAGCTCACAGGCGAATCTGACCAGCGATGATGGTGACGAAAATACTCAGCGGTATAGCGTGAATGCCAACTATAAGCTTGGAGCTCGCAGCAGTTTATATATAACTTATTCCAGCAGCGACTTCACCGAGGCTGGGGGGAACAAAACTACATCGGCCCAGGCTGGTTTTAGAACCGGTTTCTGACAATAAAGAGAGAGTGTTGAATATGAAACAGTATACTACGCCAGTTATTATCGGACTTGTAATTCTTCTGCTGACCGGCTGTGCCGGAATGAAGCCGACTGTCTTCGTCCACCCCGAGTACAACTTCGGTTATGTCGAGCGCGTGGCGATTATCCCCTTTGAGAATCTCTCCAGCGATCAGGGTGCGGCCCACCGGGTGACCCGGCTTTTCATGTCCGAGTTGCTGGCGACCGAGGCGTTCGACGTGGTCGAGCCGGGCGAGGTGACTCGTTCCATGAACAACAATTCGGTACTGTATCCGGCTGACATCACCCAGGACCAGATCATTGCGATGGGGAAAGAGCTGGGCGTGCAGGCGTTTATTATCGGTACCCTGAACGAATCGACATCGATTCGGAGCGGCGGAACCGCCACCAGCGTCGTCACGCTGGTCGTGCGGATGGTGGAAACCGACAGCGGCCAAACTGTCTGGTCATCGACTCATACCGAGGGTGGTCGTGGTTTCTGGTCCTCGCTTTTCGGCACGGGCGGTAAATCGACCAGCGAAGTCACCCGCAACTGTGTGAAGAGGGCAATAAAAACTCTGGTTGACTAAACTATGCGCGAATTCACCGCCAGAATCATAACGCGACACAAGTTCGCGACAGCTCTGTTCGTAGCCGCAGTCATGATAGCTCTGCCGGCCGGTGAGACCGTGGCCGACTCGTCCGAGTCGGATTCGGACATCACGGTGGCGGTACCGATTTTGGCCAACTTCAGCGGTGACGGTCAGGCGATTAAGATTGTTCTGCCGCTGCTGCTGTTACGGCTGGAGAATTGCGACGTTGTCTCGATTCGACCGGAGAACCTGCGGCCGACATTGCGGAAGTATCGCATTCGGTCGATGGGCCGGATGAGCGCCGAGGACGCGCACCTGCTGCAACAGGAGACCGGGGCGGAGTATATTCTGCTCGGATCAGTCAATACTTTTGAGACCGAAATACTGTCTCGCGTTTCGCTCTCGTTTCGCCTGGTGCACATCTCCACTATGCGCATAGTCTGGGCGATGAGCGATGCTGCCGTTGGTCGTGAATTTTCCCGGGCGTTCGGTGTTCGCGAGGTGCTGGATATGGAAGACATGGCCTGGCGCGTGATTGACCGGATATTTACCGATTTCGACAAGCGTCGGCCGGGGCTGCCGTCGAAAATATATGCGACGCCAAAGGCGAAAATAGCTGTGGTGCCGTTCGATAACACGACCGGGAATCGGTTTGCCGGCGAGGTTGTATCCGACATGGTTCTTTCCGGGCTGGTGCAAAAAGGCTTTGCCGTCGTTGAGCCGGGAAATGTCAACGAGTTGCTCGTGAAAAACCATATCGAGTCGCGGGGCGAGATAGATCTGCCGACGCTGGCGAAGGTCTATTCCGATTTCGGTGTCGACTGGGTTGTCACCGGCAGTGTGCTGCAGTTCAGCCAGGCCCGGGGAGAATCGGTGGCGTCGCAGCCGGAGTTCGAGTTCGGCGCGCGCCTGATCGATGCCGCCACCGGCCGGATTGTCGCCACCTACAACGATGCCCGCGGGGGCAATGACTCGGAAACAATCTTCGGGATGGGGCGTTGCTGGTCGCTGGGTCAACTGGCGCGAAAATCACTGAAGGGGCTAATCAAAAAGGTAGAAAAGGAAAACAGGAAGTATGTTGCTCACAACAACTGACAAAAAATATATAGGCCGTGCGATCATTCTGGTGATCGCTCTGTCGCTGTCGCCTCTAGCCGGACAGCGGGCTTTCAGCGCCGACGAGGCAACCGTGCTTACGGTCGTCAACGGCGATACTATTACCACCGCCGATCTCGACTCAGCGCTGGTGAAAACCCATCGCGGCCTGGGCATGCAGGCGAAGACCGACTTCGACTACAAGAAGCTGTTGACAAAAATGGTGAACGACAAACTCATCCTGCAGGAGGCTGAAGCGCTCGACATGGGCGAGGATGAGGTAACGCTTGCCAAACTTCAAAAAGGGCGCACCGACAACGCCCGCCGGATGTATGTCAGAGAGCTGTTCCAACCGGTCATCAACATTCCCGAGGCTGAAATCGGCGAGTACTTCGACAAGATGTACTGGAAAATGCAGTTTCGGACGATATCGGTGCCGGAGTACGACAAGGCTGAAAAGTTAATCGAAGCGATCAAGAACGGCGCCCCGATGGACAGTCTGGCCGAGGCGCTATCGTATGATTCGCGCCGCTATAAAGGCGGGCTGCACAACCTGAAATTCTGGGCCGATATCGAAAACATTGACCGTATGCAGTGCGCCAATCTCAAGCCGGGCGAACTGACCCAACCATATAAATACCGCGATGTACTCAGGATTCTCCGAGTGGAGCAGCGCCTGCCGGCGGATTCGGCCGATCTGCCCCGGTTTGAGGCGAAGATAAAAGCGGTTTTGTCCGTTGATAAGAAAAAGCAGGCCTGGCAGGACTTTGTAGCTGACCTGAGAACCGGAAATCCGCTGATTATCGACAGTACAATACTGTCAAATATCGCCAAAGATGCCGACAAAATCCTTCAAGCGGACTTCTTGAAGGGAATAGACAATCCGGTGATCAGCATAAACGACGAATTTCTGGTGACTGATAACGAACTTCGCAAGGAAATTTCACACTCGGTTATGACCGCCGGAAACTCACCGTTTGAGGTGCTGATGGACAAGGCGATCGAGAGCAAGTCGGAGGGGCTGCTTTTGTTCCACGCGGCCGCCAGGGACGGTTTCCTCGATCACCCGCAGGTGATGAAACAATATGAAGCCAGCCACGACAGCGCCCGGATCGAGGCCTTTTTGTCGGAGATGGTCGTGTCGCAGATTGTCTTCAGTCGTGACGAATTCGAGCAATATTATAATGAGCATCTCGACGAATACCGCGAGCCGGATGAGTTCCAACTGGCCAGCATTTACGTCAATAGCCGGGAAAAGGCCGACGAGGTCGTGGCCCGCCTGAAGGATGGCGCCGATTTTCGATTTGTGGCTCGCCAGTTCTCAACCGAAGAGACAGACACCGACGAGGAGAAAGAGTGGGTTTCGCTGGGGATATTCCCCGACAGTCTCCAGACAGCGCTGGCGCTGCTTGCAGTGGGTCAGACCAGTCAGGCATTTCAAGCGGGGCGCAACTGGATCGTTTTCAAGGTCAAGGGTCGGCGGCCGGGGAGAGTCAAGACCATGCAGGAAGTCGATATGAGAATCCGCGAAATCATGTTCCAGAGGAAATTCGAGGAGACACTCGATAAACACTTGCAGACTTTGAAAGAAAATTCCATCGTAGAAGATAACACAGTAGAGATAGAGAAGTACTTCGGGAAAGGTTCCTGACGCTGCGGGAGAGGGCGTTGAGGTATATTCACGGGTATCGGATTGAGGCAGGCTGATGAGGAATAAAAACAGGTTCATCCGGAAGGACAGGCTGTCCGGTGTCATTTTGATACTGGTACCGCTTATGTTGATTTTCATCATCTCGGGCGTATCCTTCGGCCAGATAAAAAAGGGCAAGCGATTCGCCAAAAAGAGTAATTGCCAGGAGTGTCACCCCGCGAGCGATTTCAAGGGTGATCTCAAGCACAAACCGTTCGACAAGAACGAGTGCTTGTCGTGTCACAAGCCACACGGCCTGGTCGGAATCCTGAGGTTGAAAAAAGATGGCGCGGCGCTTTGCTACGATTGCCATCCCAAAGAAGGACTGGGTCTGGAAAAGAGTGTCATTCACCAGCCGGCCGCTGACAACAATTGCCGGGCCTGCCACAATCCGCACGCCGGCGATCACAAGGGCCTTCTTGAGCAGCCACCGGGAGAACTCTGTTTCACATGCCATGATCGCGCCGGATTTGAACAGGAGCATGTGCACGCACCGCTCGATGACGGCTGTTTTTCCTGTCACGAGGTTCACGGCGGCGACCATGCCGCGCTGCTCAAGCAGGATAAAGCCGCCCTCTGCGGCGAATGCCATGACACCTCCGACAAGGCGTTTGCCACCGCCCATTTCGATTACGATGTTGCCACGGCCGACTGCTCGCAGTGTCACAGTTCGCACTCATCCGAAGACGAAAAACTTCTGACTCGTTCGATTCACTCGCCAATAATGGACGGCGACTGCGAATCCTGTCACAATGCGGCTGATGATGCCGAGCCGTTGGGGTTGATCGCCGCCGATGAAGAATTGTGCGAGAACTGCCATGATCTGGATGAGATAGCCCCCGAAGGAACCCACATGCCGGTGGCCGACGGTCTCTGCCTCGACTGCCATCAGCCGCACGGATCGCATCGCCCGATGCTGCTCGGTCGGGCTGTCAACGAACTCTGTCTCGAGTGTCATGATGATGTCGGTCCGGCATTGCTCAAAGCCTCACGTCACCAGCCGGCCCGGGAAGACTGCAGTCAGTGTCACAAGGCGCACGGCCAGACCGAACAGAAACTTATCGCGGGCGAAGTGAACGATCTCTGTCTCGGCTGTCATGAAGATTTGAAAGCGGGCATGGAGGATCCCCACGTGCATTCGCCGTTTGCCGACGGCAATTGTACCGACTGCCACCTGCCGCACGGCTCTGATTTTGCCAAGCTAACGACGGCCCACCGGTCCGACCTCTGCGGCGACTGCCACGATGTCGCCGAATGGATGGTGATGAAAGACGTTCATGTTCCGTTGAAGATAGGTCAGTGTAATGAGTGCCATCAGCCGCATTCGTCAAAAATAGCCGGTCTGTTGGTG
Source organism: Calditrichota bacterium (assembly GCA_030641085.1). Lineage (GTDB taxonomy): Bacteria > Zixibacteria > MSB-5A5 > GN15 > FEB-12 > DAOWIC01. The sequence goes on along the minus strand of DAOWIC010000071.1, from coordinate 647 downwards.
GCCGACAAGAACGAGGTTTGCCTGAACTGTCACGGTTCACTGCTTGAAGAAGATAACTCCATAATCCATCCGCCGTTTGAAGAACAAGCCTGCGACGGGTGTCATCTGCCGCACGCCTCCGATCACAACGGTCTGCTGACGGCGGCGACGGGCGACCTGTGCGGCGAGTGCCATGATGTCGGCGGCGAGATGGCCAGTACCCACCAGCCGGTGGTCGATGGCAACTGTGTCGGTTGTCACCAGCCGCATGCCGGCAAGACCGAGGGGCTGCTGCTGGATAAGGCCGGGCGGCTCTGCCTGACCTGCCATGAGGAACTGGCCACCCGGTTAGAGACGGGCTTGGTGCACGCTCCGGTCGATGAAGGTGAATGCCTTGGTTGCCACCAGCCACACGCGAGCGAGATGGCGCCGCTTTTGGCAGAGGCCGTTCCGGATCAGTGCCTAACCTGCCACGACGGCGATGACGACGATTTCAAAGGGACCCACCTCGGACGGGCGGGAAGCCAGATAGATTGCCGCAACTGCCATGACCCGCATGTCGCTCAAGATGCCGGATTGATGCAGGTGAACACACACGATCCTTTCGTGGGCAAGGCGTGTGACGTCTGCCATACGGACGCCGGATTGACAGAGGAGGGCAAGTAATG
>DAOWIC010000052.1 GCA_030641085.1 Calditrichota bacterium | reverse complement strand
AGGGTGAGTTCTTCGCCTCGGTTCCGGGACCGTATGACAACTGGCGCGTCGAATACGGCTACAAAGATTTCGGCGCTGAAAAGCCTGAGGATGAGATTGAGCAACTCAAGGCGATCGCTTCGCGCTCGGCCGAGCCGGAACTGGCCTACGCCACCGACTGGGATGCCAGTATTTACAGTGTCGATCCGCTGACTAACATGTTTGATCTCGGCAATGACCCGATCGCCTACTGCGAACACAAACTCAAGCTAACGCAGGAGTTGTGGAACAACACCATCAACGAATTCGAAAAGCCGGGTGTGAGCTATGAAAAGATTCGCCGGGTCTTCCAATCCGGCTGGCGCTCATACTTCGAATCGGCCCGGTTCCCGCCGCGTTACATTGGCGGTCTGTATCACAACACGAACTATATCGGTGACCCGGGTGGTGATATACCATTCAAACCGGTACCGGCTTCGGAGCAACGGCGGGCGATCGCGTTCCTGCGCGACAAAATCTTCGCCCCGGATGCGTTCACTTTGCCGCCGGATCTGCTGAACAAACTCCAGCCGGCCCGCGCCGGTGATTTCAGCGGCCGGATCTACGGTTCGCGGCTCGATTACCCGTGGCACCAATATGTGTTGTATGTCCAGCGCTCCGCGCTGAACACGCTTTACAGCCCGATCACGGTCGGACGGCTGCTGAACAACCTGGCCCGATACAAAGCGGGCGACGATATCTACACTATGCACGATATGTTCACCGATGTTCGTCGCGCGATCTGGGGCGAGATTGTCGGACCGTCCAATGTCAACAGCCAACGCCGGCAGTTACAGCTTAATCATCTGGGCCGGATAACCGCCATCTACCTCAGTTCCAGCGCGGTCTACCCGGCGGATGCGAGGACGCTGGCGGCCAATGATCTGGATATCCTGGAGAAAGCGGCCCAGAAGGCGGCTGAGGCAACAACTATCGACGACATGTCGCGGGCGCATTTCAAAGAAGTACTGCGTCAGATCGAGGCGGCCAAAGGCGCCAAGCGCGACTTCAGCCGCATCGGCCGGTAGCAATTTGACTTGATTTCTCAAGGCGAGGCTTCACGGCCTCGCCTTTTTTTGTGGGAATCACTATTCCAAATAGTGATTCAAATTGTGCTCTTTAAGACTTCGAATATTAACTCGGGAGGAAGACGCGATGCTAGTATGCGACAAGTGTGCCGTGCACGGCAGGTGCCCTCACCTGCCGCGATATGGCAGAGCTACAGGGGCAGACGAGGGCGTCTGCCGCCCACAAGAATTCATAGCGACGGCTGGCCGGTTCAAACTCGTTTGGACCTGGCTTAGTGCTCATGCACCTGATTCATCAAATGCGACAGGACATGATAAATCATGTCCCTACAACAGAAAGACAGAACCGCGTTTGGGTTCTGCCCTGCAAGAATGGTTTCTCGCCTGCGCGGAGAATGACAGAATGGGAGGCGAGAATGATAGGAGTAGGTCAGGACCCTTGCGGTCCTGACAGGGTGTCAGGAGGACAAGCCTCCTGACCTACTCGCACCCTTCATAAGTAAAAGGCAGAACCACACTTGGATTCTGCCCTACAAGAATTCAGCTAAGCCGCTGCTCTATTTCAACGAATTGTGATTGTCCCACTCGGTGGCGTAGAAATACTTGATATAGTCCCAGGCGTCTTTTGCTTTGTCGGCGTAAACAAACAGGTTAAGATCTTCTTCGCCGATTGTCCCCTCCTGCACGAGATAGTCGAAATTGATCAGGTTCTTCCAGTATTCCTCGCCAAAGAGAATGATCGGCGCCGGCTTCATTTTATTCGTCTGTATCAGTGTAAGCGTCTCGAACAGTTCATCCATTGTACCGTAGCCGCCCGGAAACGCCAGCAGCGCCTTTGCCCGCAGCAGAAAGTGCATCTTGCGGATGGCAAAATAATGAAACTGCATACAAAGTTCGGGCGAGATATAGGCGTTGGGGTCCTGCTCCATCGGCAGGGTGATATTCAGCCCAACCGACTTGGCGCCGATATCGTCCGCGCCACGGTTGGCCGCCTCCATAATGCCCGGTCCGCCGCCGGTAGTGATGACATACTCATGGCGATCCGGAACCTGGCTCTCGGCCGAGACCAGCCGGGCGAACTCGCGCGCCTCGTCGTAGTATTTTGATTTATCGAGGATCGATTTGGCAATCCGCAGTTTCCGGCGCAGGCTCTTGTCGTCCGGTTTACGGCTGACCTGTTTTTCGATCTTTTTCACATTCGCCCGCGCCTCTTTCGGTTCCATCAGGCGGGCGCCCCCGAAAACAACGATCGTGGAAAGAATCTTCTGCTCGGTAAATATCGTCTCAGGTTTTAAAAGCTCAAGCTGCAGTCGGGCCGGTCGACAAGGGTCATCGGCCAGAAAATCATGATCGTTAAATGCTATCCGGTACGCCTTCGAGCGCTTGAGTTTGGCAACCATCTTCTCGCGGTCTTTGTTGCTCTTGTAAGGCATTCTCTGTCTGTCCTATATCAGAGTTCTACTATCTCATCCAATTTGGGAATCCGGCAATCCCAGCCCCGTTCCCGTTTCAAATCATCGGCCAGCGCCCGGGTCCGATCCGGCTCGCCGTGAGTTAAGAATATGTCCGGCGGATTATCCGCCAGCGGTTCCATCCAGTGCATCAATTCGTATCCGTCGGCGTGCCCCGACAGGCCGAACATCTTGATTATCTTGGCCCGGACTTCAACCGGGTGCTTATGTATATATACCAGATCGGCACCGTCAACAATTTTTCGACCGGTAGTCCCGGCCGCCATAAATCCGACCAGCGAAAGGGTCGTGTTCGGATCGCCCAGACGGTTGAGCAGGTGGTGCATGATTCGCCCGCCGGTCATCATACCGGAGGCCGAGATAATCACCGCCGGACCCTTCAGCTTGTTAAGCGCTTTGGATTCTTCGCGGTCGAGGT
>DAOWIC010000294.1 GCA_030641085.1 Calditrichota bacterium | reverse complement strand
GGCTGGACCGCCTGTTGGTCGAAAACCGGCGATCGCTCGGCCTGACCAATATCGCCACCACCGATTCGCCACGCCGGTACTTGACCTGGTTGAAAGCGGGGAAGGCGCTGGGAGTGCTGATCGACACCGATTCCTGGCGGGTGCGGAACATGTTCATTCCGGCCTTCGGTCGCCTGGCTCGAACCCCGGTCGGGCAGTCACTGGTTGGGCTGCGGGCGGGTGCGGCCTTTGTGCCGATGGCCTGCCTGAGAACGGCCGAAAATAAATATCGAATTGTGATAAAACCGCCGGTCGAAACCGACCCGAATCTATCTTCCGAGCAGGCCGTCTACGATGTTACCTGTAGGTGTACCAATGCCTTAGAGGAAATAATCCGTTCCGCGCCGGACCAGTGGATCTGGCTTCATAACCGCTGGCGCTCCCGCCCGGAAAATAACTCTTGACATTTTCGGTATATTATCGTCCTTGTGCTCCGATAATTTTTATAAGGTTTAGGAGTATATGAATAGCTTTGTCAAAACCGCCCTTCTTGGGCTTTTGTTTTTGGGGCTGCTGGCTGGATGCAGCGGTCAGGAGCCGAGCGCGACCGACCGACCCGGTGTCACCGACAGTGCATCCAAGCCGGACACCGAAGTCAGCGGCGCCAAGATATATCTGTATGATCGAGGCCGGGTAACGACCGAAATCCTTTCGGAGAAGATCATCAAGTTCGAGTCCAACGATTCCACCATGGCCTACAAGCTGGATATCGACGTGTTTGATTCCACCGGTCAGGTTTCGACCCAGATCGTGGGCGACTCCGGTATTATCCGCGAGGCGACCGGCCAGCTATATATCTACGGCAATGTGGTGGTGATCACCGAAGACAAGTCACGGCTTGAGACCGACTATCTCTGGTGGGACTCCAAGGCGGACAAGATCAAAACCGACGCTTTTGTGAAGATCACTCGCGAGGATGATGTGATAACCGGATGGGGGTTGGAGGCCGACGAAAAGCTCAACAGCTACAAGATTCTCAACCAGGTCTCGGGTGCGGTGGAGGACCCGGACAAGCTCGCCCCCTGACCTGCCGACGATTGACTGAGAAAAATCTTCCCGATGGCCGGACTGTTAAAAAAGTGATGGATCCGGCTTTTTTAAGTTGGTTATGCCCGAATTGAGGCGTTTAATTGAATCCTAACATGGGTTCAATGATGTTAGCTCTGGGATCGGTTGGCCGCCATTCCCGCAAGAGAGGCGGCAGTTTAGCAGGGCTATCATTTTTCCCGATTCCCACCTTGAGAAAAATCAACTATAGCAGGAAGGATCTGCAAAATGTGTGACTGGTTCCGCAAGATGGACTGCTACATCCTTGCGGGAGGGAAGATCAACCGGGAGCGTGATTTTGAGAATGTGGGCGAGGAGATCCAACTGGCGCGGAGTTTCCGCCGTTACGCCGCGATTTTTGACCGCGTAAAACTGGTCATCAAGAGTGACCAAGCCTCGGAACACTACCTGAATTTTCCGCATGTCTGCGATAATTTTGCGCGGACTAATACCGTGGTCGGGGTCGCGACCGCGCTTGAGGATGCCGATTCGGACGCTGTTTTTATCGGTTCCAGCGCCATTGCCGACTTCCCCCCGAAGTTGCTGGTCGATCTGGTTAAGCGCTACAAAGGTGAGCAGTTCCTCGGTTATTACGACGGTAAGCGCAGTCGGGACAGCCGTCAGATGTTTTTCGGTATCTACAACAAGCGCTTGGCTGGCAAGCTCATCGACGGTGAAGAAACGGCCGACGCTATCGCGGGCCTGATCGGTGATGAGGTCACCCTTATCCCGCTGCCGGAGGATGTCGACAGCCGATTGATCGGCATAAAATAGAGGAGCAGCCGCTCGTTTGACTGGCTTTTTCCCCGCCTCGATATATATTGTCCGGGTGAGTCAATATTTATTCTCTCGGATGATATGAATCGCTTTTTCGATTTCACATCACGTCAGTTGAAATTTCTCGCGTTGCTGAGCGCCACAGCAGTGCTGATGGGGATATACCTGCTGGCCCAGTCGTATGCGACGCCGGCCGAGGAACCGTTGTCGCTTGAGATCCACCTCGGCGAGGTTAGTAACGAACTGACCGGGATATTCCAACTCGACCCGAACACCGCTCCGGTCGATTCATTAGAACTGCTGCCGGGAATAGGCAAGGCTCTGGCCGACCGGATAGTCGAGTACCGGCGACACCAGCCGTTTGAAACCGAAATCGATATTACCGAGGTGAACGGGATCGGTCCCCGGACCTACGAACGCCTAAAGCCATATCTGAGGATCAGGAAATATTGAGCAAGGGTGAAGTTAAGATCGGTATCGATACCCGCGGCGATCTGTTTTATACGGCGCGAATCGAGGAGGCAGCCGGGCGTCCGGATATCAAGGCGCTGGCTCGATTCGAACGCGCTCACCTTGCCGGACACCAACTGCTGCAGGGGGGCGATGTAATCCTCAGCGTGCCTGATGACAAAGTGATTCAGAAACGTCTGGCGCTGTCGCCCGGCGATGGCGACGCGGTCCTCAGGGCGAAGTTCGAGCTGGCCCAGACCCTGCCCGAGGACGAGAAGGAATTTCTTTTTGACGTCATTCCCTGCGGTTGCGGCAATCGATATCTCGGGTTGGCGGTGAGGCGCGAGCAGTTGGCAGCATCTTTTGCCGATTACTCGGCCGACAATTTTACATCGCCGGAAAAAACCCACTATCGCATGCGGGCCGCAGCGCTGGCCAAAGGGTATCTTGCATTCTGTCGCCCGGCCGGGGGCGATCTTGTCTGCGTGGCTGATTTCAATGACCGGCAGGTGTCGGCTGCGTTTGTCTACCAGGGCCAGATACTGGGATTGTCGCACTGTTCATTGGAGAGATTGGATCTGGATTTCGACGAGGATCTCAAGCGGATGGCGATTGAGTTCAAAACGGTCGTAAATTTCGCCCTGGCCTCTTTCTTTAGAGAGGGTGTGACAACTCCGCTCTCGGCGCTGGTGATCGCCGGTGACGGAAGTGATGGTCGGTATCGCTCGGTGCTGACGGAGTATTTTTCTATCAGCACAGACCCGCCCCGGATAAATCCCGGCTTCGTGGCCGAGCAGCATGATACGGGCGATATCCCCATGGAAAAATACCTTGTAGCTCTTGGATTGACAGTCATTTGACTTGCCATAACTCCCCCGGCGAATTATATTCGAGCGTTGAGCCCCCGGTTGGTAAAACCGATGGGTCCTGATATGGTAACAAAGAGAACGAGAACACAAAAGCGAGCGATCTATCCGGGCACTTTCGACCCGGTCACCAACGGACACCTTTCGTTGATTGAGCGCGCCAGTCGTATTTTTGACGAACTGGTTGTAGCGGTTTCGATCAACGCCGGTAAGAGCCCGTTTTTTGAGTTTGAGGAACGCCTCAAACTAATGACGGCGGCGGTGAAGAAACAACCCCGGGCGGATCATATCAAAGTAGTGGGCTTTGAGTCATTGACCGCCGAACTGGCGCGCGAAATTAACGCCACGGCGATTGTGCGCGGGTTGCGGGCGGTCTCCGATTTCGAGTACGAATTCCAGATGGCGCTCATGAATCGCAAGCTGGCCCGTGAAGTCGAGACCGTCTTTTTAATGCCGTCGCTCTCCTGGGTCTACCTGTCATCCACGATTGTCAAGGATGTCGCCTCCAACGGCGGCGAAATTAACGGTCTGGTTCCGGCGGGAGTCAAACGGGCCTTTGCCAGAAAACTCGGTTTGAAAAAATAGCGTGGTCCGATCCTAATATCTATAAGGTTTGAAAATCCCAGAAAATCGATATGACGGAACAGAAAAAAAAGAACAACGAAAACGCACCCGCCGAGGTTCAGATACCTCTGGCCGAACTGATTAGGATTCGACGCGACAAAGTCAGGCGACTGCGGGATGCCGAAATCAACGCTTACCCCTACAAGTATGACCGCACGCACCTGATTCAACAAGTGCTGGATCGGTTCGATGAGTTCTCCGAAAAGGAAACAGTGGTCAGGCTGGCCGGGCGGATCATGCTCAAGCGGAAGATGGGCAAATCGTTTTTTGCCGATCTGCGCGACAGCAGCGAGCGGATCCAGATATATCTCAAGCTCGACGTGGTCGGCCAGGGGGCGTTTGATCTGTTCAACACGATCGACCTGGCCGATATTATCGGCTGCGAGGGAACGCTTTTTGTAACGCGGACCGGCGAGCGCACGCTAAAAGTAACCTCGTTCGAGTTGCTGTCCAAGACGCTGCACCCGCTGCCGGACAAACATTCCGGGCTGACCGACAAAGAGCAGAGGTATCGTCGTCGCTACGCCGACCTGATTGTCAATCACGAGGTGCGGGATGTCTTCGTGCTGCGCTCTAAGATCATTCAGGCGATCCGCGACTTTCTCAACGGTCAGGACTTTCTTGAGGTCGAGACGCCGATCCTTCAGCCGCTGTACGGCGGTGGCATGGCCCTGCCGTTCAAGACCCATCATCATCGTCTGGATCGCGAACTGTACCTTCGCATCGCCGATGAACTGTACCTGAAGCGGCTCATTATCGGCGGTTACGACAAGGTGTGGGAGTTTTGTAAGGATTTCCGCAACGAGGGCATGGATCGGCTGCACAACCCGGAGTTCTCGATGATCGAGATGTACTGGGCGTACGCTGACTACAAAGATATCGCGGCGCTGTTGGAGCAGATGCTGCGCGAACTGGTGTTCAAGATTCACGGCACCTACAAGATCCCATACGGCGAGAACGAGATCGATTTCGAACCGCCGTTTAGATGGGTCACCATGATCGACTCGATTAAAGAGCAAACCGGAGTCGATTTCACCAACCTGTCGCACCAAGAGGCGCTGGCGGCGGCCAAGCCGCTGGGCGTAACCGGCGACGCACTGATCAACCGGGGCAAAGTGATCGAGGCGGTATGGGAGGCGAAGGTTGAGTCGACGTTGGTCCAGCCGACCTTCATCGCCGATTTCCCGATTGAGATTTCGCCGCTGGCCAAACGTCACCGCGACAACGAAACCCTGACCGAACGTTTCGAGTTGTTTATCGCCGGTCAGGAGATGGGCAACGCTTTCAGCGAGTTGAACGACCCGGTCGATCAGTTGGAGCGGTTCCTCGAGCAGGGCAAGGCGCTTGAGGCAGGCGACAAGGAGGCGCAGCCGCTTGATGATGATTTCATTACGGCCCTGACTTATGGCATGCCGCCGACCGCCGGGCTCGGGTTCGGCATCGACCGGCTGGTGATGCTCCTGACAAACCAGCACTCGATACGCGACGTGCTCTTTTTCCCGCAAATGAAAGAATTGGGGGACGGCTCGGTACCAGTCTCCAAAATTCTGGCGAAGATAGTATCCGATGAGACGAGCGAAGAGACCAGGTAAGTTATTAGATGGACGGTGTGGCAGACTTCCAGCAAGAATCACTTGTAAGGGACAGGGTGCTCTCGATTTTGACTCCTGTAGCATCGACGCGAACTCTTTCGGCGGACCCGTTTGGTGGAGGACGTGTATGACGTAAGTTCTCCGGTGGGGAGGTCAATTACAGTCAACTTTCGTTAATTCGTTGTTATAGGAGTATCAGATGAACATCTATGTTGGGAATTTGGCCTTTGAGCTCGCAGAAGAAGAATTGCGACAGGCTTTCGAAGAATTTGGTGAGGTCTCCTCAGCTAAACTGATCACCGATAAGTTTAGCGGTAAGCCTCGCGGTTTTGGATTTGTGGAGATGCCCGATGATTCGCAGGGCAACGCCGCTATCGCCGGTCTGGACGGCAAAGACGTGAAGGGTCGCGCGCTCAGAGTGAGCCAGGCTCGCCCGCGTGAAAATAGTGGCGGCGGCGGCAACCGCGACTAAGCTACCAACCCAAAATCAAAAAAAAGACAAAAAAGCGAGCCGCGACTTTATTGACGCGGCTCGCTTTTTTTGTGCGAAACATAATCTAATCGAAATTTAGGTCAAAAGCGCCAAACCAGAGACAGGCGAACAGCATTGTCGTTTGATGCGAGGGGACTCCCGTAATTGACATCAAAGTAGAGAGCCTGTTGACCGTCGTTGTAGATTCTGACGCCCTTTTTGAGGTGGTTGGTTGCGGAAGCCTCAAGGATGATAGATGTTATCCAGAGGGGAGCTCCGATTGCGAGCAAGGTTTTGTCGTCGTCACTCCAATCGCCCATGGTTGCCTCCGCGGCGACCCACCCTACTAACAAGCCTCCTGGGATCCCTGTTACGAGCGCCCAATTCCGGATTGTCTTGTACTTGTACATATGGTCCAGGGCCTCATCGTCAGCCTCCATCACTTCCAGAAGATTGGAGCCAAAGTACCCGACCCCCGTGAAATTCTGTCCGTCTATGGAGTACTTCCAGCCGGTCCAGAAGCTCTTCTTGAGCACAATCTCTCCCGCGCTTGCGGTCTGACAGAGTACGACCAGAATTGCGACACAGACGAGAACAACCTTTCTCATGGGGATACCTCCCACCTGAGTTTTGTTATGTTAAGTGACAAGCTGTGATCGTTATACTACAAAATAGACTATCCTATCAAGATAGTCAAGTTGGCAGGACGATTCTGTATCCCTTTGGCTGGTTTCTGGATCGAATAGGTGGTGTTTCTTGTTACAAAAAAGGTGATGATAATCCGCTTTGCGACGGGCGGGCCATATACTATATTTGCGCTGTTAATAGATACGGACTAATGTTACTCGGTGACTTTTTGGAGGAATTATGGAATACCGCGTAGAAACAGACACAATGGGGGAGATCAAAGTCCCCGCCGACAAATACTACGGCGCTCAGACAGCTCGCTCCCTGATGAATTTCCGTATCGGCGGCGAAAGAATGCCGCGCGAGTTGATTCGGGCGTTTGGTATTCTGAAAAAATCAGCCGCCCTGGTCAATATGGATTTGGGCATCCTGCCCAAGGAAAAGGGCGACCTGATTGTCAAAGCGGCCGACGAGGTGATCGAGGGCAAGCTCGATGATCATTTTCCGCTGGTCGTCTGGCAGACCGGTTCCGGTACCCAGACTAATATGAATGTGAACGAGGTTATCTCCAACCGGGCGATTGAGATGGCCGGTGGCGAAAAGGGATCGAAAAAGCCGGTTCACCCCAACGACGATGTCAACAAGGCGCAGTCATCCAACGATACTTTCCCGACTGCGATGCATATTGCCGCGGTGGAGGAGATCCATCGACGGTTGATCCCGATGGTTACGCTTCTGCGCGACACGCTGGCGAAAAAAGCTAACGAGTTCGACGATATTATCAAGATCGGTCGCACGCATCTTATGGATGCGGTGCCGCTGACATTGGGGCAGGAGTTCTCCGGCTATTCCGAGGCGCTTTCGTTGGGACTGGATCGGATCAACGAGGCGCTGAAGCGTCTTTACCCGGTTGCCTTGGGCGGCACGGCGGTCGGCACCAGTCTGAACACGCACCCGGAGTTCGCCGAAAAATCGGCCGCCAAAATGGCCGAGCTGACCGGCAAGCCTTATGTCTCGGCACCGAACAAGTTTGAGGCGCTGGCGGCGCATGACGCGATTGTCGAATTCTCCGGCGTTACCAAAACCCTTGCCTGTTCACTGATGAAGATGGCCAACGACGTCCGCTGGCTCGCCTCCGGGCCTCGCTGTGGTATCGGCGAAATCACCATTCCGGCCAACGAACCGGGATCATCCATTATGCCGGGCAAGGTCAACCCGACTCAGCCGGAAGCGATGACGATGGTCTGCGCCCAGGTGATCGGCAACGATGTCGCGGTCAATGTCGGTGGTTCCTCGGGCAATTTTGAACTGAACGTTTTCAAGCCGGTGATGATCTACAACCTGCTGCAGTCGATTCGCCTGATCGCCGACGCCTGCGAGATGTTTAACAACAACTGCGCGGTCGGTATTGAACCGCATCGGGAGAATATAAAGAAGTTCCTCGATAACTCGCTGATGCTGGTGACGGCGCTGAACCCGCATGTCGGTTACGACAATGCGGCCAAAATCGCCAAGACGGCCCATGCCAAAAACAGCACCCTGAAAGAGGCGGCGGTGGCGCTGGGACTTCTTACCGCGGAAGAGTTTGACGAGAAAGTACGGCCGGAGAAGATGGTCGGCCCGAAAAAATAAGGGCCATTTAAAAGCCCCCCCTTTTGTGTTGGTAGAAAGACGGCGGAACATCCCTGTTCCGCCGTTTCCTTTAGTAGACGCGAAGTCTGTCGAGCTACTCCTCACCCCCCAAGGAAAGCTCTAATGTTATAACGTATTAACCGCACCCTCTGTTGCATAAAACCTGACTTTCGCAGCAGATATATTCCCGCCCTGGCATTCGAGGTTGGACATTGCGGCGCAATAGCTTATATTCATCCGCATGCAGACGGCCCTTCACATTACGGCGCTGGTATCCGACCTGCAGTCAGAAATTGTCGGCGGCGAGATAATCGGCACTGAGTTCTACAAAAAGGAGCGTGCCGCCTTTATCTATGTCAAAAAAGGTGGCCGCATGGTGCTCGGTTTTTCTTTTCACCCGACCGGCGCCGGATCATGGCTTATTCCGGCTTCAAAACTGAAGCTGACCACGCGGGAAAAGCCGCGCCCGGTCTTTGCGATCAACTCGGGTCGAATCGCCGCCGTGGAGCAGTTGGGCACCGACCGAATTTTCCGCCTGCGCATTGAACAGAATGACCAGTTTTTCTGGCTCCTATTTGAGGCGATCGGGCCCAATGGCAATATCTGGCGGCTCGACAGCGAGAACCGGCGAACAGACAGCCTTCGACGCCGTCAGTTCGAGCAAGGTGCGAAATATCAGCCATTGCCGCCGATGGATCGACTGGATCCGTTCGACCTCGACGCAGACAAGCTCGGCGAGCATCTGGCCCGGTCCGGTTCCGGTTCGTTGGTTGTCTGGATGGAGAAAAATCTGATCGGGTTTAGTCGTACTCTGGCGCGGGAGGCCGTCACGCGGGCAGAACTTGATTTTATCGCACCGGATGATGTCGACCCCGAGGGTGTGGCACGATTGACCGGAGTTATTACGCAGATAATCGGCTTCTTCGCTAAACCGGCGACCGGCTATCTATATGCACTGCCGGGCGGCTTTGAGGCGTCTCCGTTCAAGCTCTCTGCTCGTGAAGAACAGCCGGAGCGGTTCAAGACTCTGTCACTGGCGG
>DAOWIC010000340.1 GCA_030641085.1 Calditrichota bacterium | reverse complement strand
TGCATGACCATGTCGCCGGTCGAGATCGGCGATGACGGAGAGCAGGCCTGGCTTTATATAATCAAGGACATTTCCGCCAGTCAGAGTTTCCAGGAGATGATGATTCGTCTCGATCGCTATTCCACCCGGGGTCAGATGGCGGGCGACATCGCCCATGAAATCAACAACTTCCTGGCGATACTGTCCGGCAATGTTGAACTGATGCCGTTGTTCCTCAAGCGTGGTGATAACGAAAAGATAGAGAAGAAGCTGGAACTGATGCGGACCACCATTTTCAGGATTTCACGTTTCTGTGATGGCCTGATGGACGCCAATGAGGGCGAAGTGAGATTCGAAAAGGTCGATGTCAACCAGTTGACGGAAAATGTTCTCGCGTTCCTGAAACCGCAGAACCCGTTCGATGAGGTGGAGATCGAAACCGATCTCTCAACCGAGATCCCGCTGGTCGAGCTGGATATCGGGCAGATTCAGCAGCTCCTGGTGAACTTCGTTTATAACGCGGGCGAGGTGCTCGGAGACTGCGAAACCGACCGAAAGATCCGGATCATCTCCCGCCCGGATGAGTTTAACAACGAACCGGCGGTACGCATAGCGATACATGACAACGGCCCCGGTGTGCGCGAGGATAAGCTGGCACTGCTGTTTGAAAAGCGCTTTACGACCAAGCGCAAGGGTCACGGTATCGGCCTGATGACCTGTCGGCGTATTGCTGACGCCCACAACGGAGCGGTTGGGTACAGTTTCGATGAGGGGGGCTGCTTCCATCTGATCCTGCCGGTTGAGCAGCGGTTCGAGATTCCGTCGGAGGTGGATACCGACGCTACCCGGACGACCGTCCGGCCAGTCTAACTTTTTGTTGCTTTTCCGCACAGCCGTCTCTAATTTTTCGCCATGTCCGACCAGAAAAGCCCATCGCCAGCCGGTATTGAGCAGCGCTACCTCGCCATTATCTTCACCGCCGTCGCTATAACCGTCTTTCTTATCACCTGGACCGGCATCCGGGAGAGCCGCTCCGACAGCGCCAGGCTGCTGGTAATGCAGGGCGAGGCATTCATCGAGGTCCTGGCGCAGGCGACCGACAACACGATAGTCTCCGAGACATTTTATGATTTCCTGATCCACCAGCGTTTCAGCGAGATCGCGGTGCCCATTCAGCAGGAGGCGCTGCCGGCGGTGACCGATGAAATGCTGATCGATCTGGCGGTTGACCACAGTCTCTACGGGGCATTCCTTTTTCGGGCCGACTCGACCCTGGCCGGGGGGGGCATTGTGCGGGGCTCGCTGGCGCGTCTGCCCGATTATGTTATCTATGAAGTGAACCAGCTTATCGCCGATCCGGAGAACAATTTCGTGCTGCTGCTGGATGAAGGCGACAGTCCGGATGAAATGATCCATTATTACCTGGAGATATCGAACACGCTCGACCGGGTGGTGGTGCTGGTGGCCGGTGCGCTATATTACACCGAGGCACTCGAACAGACCCAGGTGGGTTACCTGGCCCAGAAGATGGCGCACGAAGAGGGTGTCGAGTATATCATCTATCAAACCACCGAGGGCATAGTTTTTTCATCGCGTCGTGCGGGCGAGCTACTGGCGATCGAATCGGATCCGTTTCTGGCCGACGCCCTCGAAAGCGAGCACATTGCCAGTCGCCGATACAACTTCCATGACCAGGAGGTGCTGGAGTTGGTGCGGCCGTTTTCCACCGCCGATTATCCATTTGGTCTGTTGCGGGTGGGTCTCTCGCTGGAGAACTACCAGTCGATAATTCGCGGTTATCACTACCAGATGATCACCCTGGCGGTGATCCTGTTCAGCCTGGTGCTGGTTGTTGTCATGTATTCCAATTCCCGCCGAAAACGGGCGGAAATCGCCCGTAAGTACAAGCGCATCAAATCTATCAGCGACACGATATTTGAGAATATGCGCACCGGTGTTGCGGCTCTCGACGCCCACGGCAAGATTGTTCTCGCCAACGACGCCTTCGAGAGTATTCTTCATCTTCACAATGTTGACGGCAAACAGTGGAATACGGCGGTAACCGAACCGCTCCTGAGTTTCGAGGCGATCTCACCCGGCTCGGGCGTTTCCCATGAGTTGGAATTGGAGATCGGACACGAAGGTGCGAAGAAATCACTGCTGATTGCGGTATCGAGAATGTTTGCCGAAAGCGAGGGGCTTCAGGGGCTGGTCGTGGTTGTTTACGACATTACCCGTATCAAAGAGCTGGAGGCGAAATCGGCGCGGCGGGAGCGTTTATCCGAGATGGGCAACCTGGCTGCAGGCGTGGCGCATGAGATTCGCAATCCGCTCAACACGATCTCGATTGCAGCTCAAAGATTGGCCGCGGAATACGCGCCAACGGAGCAGAGCGATGAGTTTCTCTCGTTTACCCGGCAGATCAAAGAAGAAACCCGTCGGCTGAACGAGATAATCACGCGTTTCCTGGCGCTCACGCGCGAGGATCGGGAGAGTCGCACGAGTGTCGATCTGTCGCGCCTGATAACGGAGTTTATCCAATTCATCATGCCGGAAGCGCAGGATTTGGGGATAGTTGTTAAAGCCGGAATTGAGTCCGGTCTGACGATCAGCGCCGGGCCGGACAATGTCAAGCAGATTCTATCCAACCTGTACAACAACGCCAAGGAGGCGCTGACCGGACGAGCGGGTGAAATCACTATCGCCGCGAGAAAACATCGCGGACAGGTATTGCTTGAGTTTGCCGACAACGGTCCGGGCATCGACCCGACCTTGCGCGAAAAGGCCTTCACGCCTTACTATACTACGAAAGAGGCCGGGACCGGACTGGGGCTGCCCACAGTCTACCGGATTGTCTCCGATCTCGGCGGCGACATTCGAATCGAGCAAAGCGAAACCGGCGGGGTCAGCATCGTTATCAATTTTCCAGTGTGACGGCTCCGTCGAGCAACAAAAAAGCGGCTCAAGGATGAGCCGCTTTTTTTTGTCATAGATGCCGAGTCTATTTGATCGTTTTCTTAACCCAGGCGGTGCTGACCGACTTCGGACGCGTGATCGCGGTTCCGAGAGCGCGGTTGAGAACCAACTGAGCCAGCATGCCCATCGACCGGGAGACCGAGAAGAGCACGGTGTAGTATTCAAACTCCTTGATACCGGCGTTGTAAAGCAGGGCGCCGGAACCGGCGTCGACGTTCGGCCACGGATTGGCGGCCTTGCCGTGAGCTTTCAGAACCTTCGGCACGATCTTGAAGACGCGATCGACCGTCTGGAAGATCGGGTCCTTCTTGAGGTACTTCTTGCCGAAGCCGTTGAAGGCCGTGAAACGCGGGTCGGTGACGCGCAGAACAGCGTGGCCATAACCCGGGATCACTTTGTGGGCGTTGAGAGTTTCCCAGGCATAGTCTTCGATTTCCTTTTCAGACGGAGCGCCACCGAACTTCTTCATGGTGTCGATGATCCAGCCGAGACATTCCTGGTTAGCGAGACCGTGCAGAGGGCCGGCCAGGCCGTTGAGACCAGCCGAGACCGCATAGTACGGATCGGACAGAGCCGAGCCGACAGTGTGGCAGGTGTTGGCCGAAACGTTGCCGCCTTCGTGGTCGGTATGCAAGGTGAGGTAGAGGCGCATCATTTCGTAGTTCTGGCCCTTCTTCGTAGGCATGCCGAGCATGCGAGCGTAGTCGGCACCCCAGTCGAGCTTGTTCGACGGAGCGATCAGGGCACCCTTCTTGTACTTGATGCGATAGACGCCGGCCGCGATCGTGTGAATCGTGGCGATGATCTTCATGGCGTCTTCGAGAGCCGGTTCCCAGTATTCCGTCTTGGCCATGCCCTCATTGTAGCGCTTGCGGAAGATCGACTCGTTTTCCATCGCCAGGATAGCCGTGTCGAGCATGGCCATCGGATGCGATGATTTCGGCATCGCCTTGAGGACTTTCCAGATGTAGTTGGGGACATCGCTTAACGCACGCAGTTCCTTTTGGAAGATCTTCAGTTCCTCAGCGGTCGGCAGTTTGCCGGTGATCAGCAACCAGAAGATCTCTTCGGGCAGCTTGTTCTTAATCTTCAGGATCGGAATGCCGCGGATGATCAAACCCTTGTCCGGTTCAACCACCGAGGTATCGCAAATCATGCCCTTGACTCCGCGCATTCCGCCGAATGCCTGGGCAACGACAACATCAGACATTTTTTTGTCGCCGACCGACTTTAATACCTGCTGTTTTTCCTTGCGGAGTTTTGGGATTTGAGCAGCCAGGGTTTCTTTCAGTGTTTTGGCCATGGAAAGCTCCTTTGTTAATATGGACAGTTATACAACTGGATCACTGTCAAACGTTTGGTAATGTGAAACATTTCACATTTGGTCCAAATGTGCGGCAAATTGTCATAGTTGTCAAGTAGGGATGGACAAAAAGACCCGAGAATTTCTGATTTTTTAAAAAATCTTGCCCGGATTAAGCAGACCGTTTGGATCGAAACAAGATTTCAATTTCTTCATCGCATCGAGCGTGGCATTGTCGAACTCGAAGCCGATATATTTGCGCTTGGCCAGCCCGATACCGTGCTCGCCCGAAAGTGTTCCTCCCAGACTCACCGCCTTTCTCAGCAGCCGTTCGATCTCAGTGTCCATCATTCGGTAGTCGGCTTCGTCTCCGGTCATCGAAAGGAAATTGACGTGCAGATTGCCGTCACCGGCATGACCGTAGGAGTTGATCCTCAGCGAGCTGGAGCGGTTCATCTCATCGACAAACCGAACCAATTCTGGAAAACGTGAGATCGGCACCGCGACATCCTCGGAGACGCGAACCGAGGCGATCTCTTGGGTCGCCTTCGACAGGTTGCGACGGACCTTCCACAATTGCTCCGCCCGAGTAGGATCGGTTTCGATCCGGATGTACGAACACTGATTAATACGGCAGCAATCCTCCACTAATTTGGTCGCTTTTGGGTTGTGGGGTAACTCTATTAGAAGCAGTGCGGCGACTTTGTGCAACCCATCCTGCTTTTCATATTCGTTAGAGCAGGCCGCCGCGTCACCGTCGAGGTATTCCAGCACAGTGGTGATCTGGCCGGCGCCGGTGATATCGGCCACTGTCCGGGCGGCGTTTTCAGGCGAGTCGAAGGCAGCCAGCATGGTAACGCCGGTCTCAGGCGCCTCAATCAGGCGGAGGGCGATTTCCGTGATAATCGCCAGTGTGCCTTCCGAACCGGTCAGAAGGTCGCCGAGCGCGAAACCCCGGTTGCTGTTGTAAATGCCGGTGTGCAGTATCTCGCCGTCAATCGAGATAGCTCGCATTCCAAGCACATAGTCCTTCGTAACCCCGAATCGTTTACAGCGGAGGCCGCCGGCGTTCTCGGCGACATTGCCGCCCAGGGTCGATTCATCGAAACTGGCCGGGTCGGGCGGATAGGTCAGGCCGAGTTTGGCGGCTTCGTCAAGCAGTTCTTTCGTAATGACTCCCGGTCCGACCCGGGCGATCCGCTTTTCGGGATCAATGCGAAGTGTCTTCATGCGCTCGGTGGAGAGAACCAGCCCGCCTTGCGGCGGAGGGACACAGCCGCCGGAGAGGCCGGTACCGGCGCCACGCGGGACTATTGGAATACTGTGTTTACGACAAAACCTGACCACAGCGATGACATCATCGTCAGACGCAGCCCAGACAACAGCAACCGGTTGGCCGGAGTCTATCGTGGCGTCGTGGCAATACTCCTCGAAATCGGTCAGGTCGGTGGTCAGTTCACTGCTGTCGCTAAGTCGGTCGGCCAGCTTTTTTATGTCGGCTTCGCTTATCATCCTGTAATTCTGCCCTCTCCAGTAAGCGGGTGCATTCTCCGCTCAGGACCTGCCTGGTTTTGAGGCAGCAGTCTTGCTCGTTCCGCTGTTGCTCTTATCGGTTTTGCTGCCCGAGGATGGGCTGGAAATCCCGCCATTGTCTTTGGCGGCGTCCGCTTTGTATGAGCTGGTGCGATGATCGGTGATATAAAAGCCGGAGCCTTTAAAAAGCAGACCGGCGCCGCCTGAAATCAGCCGCTTGGTCCGACCGTTACAGGACGGACAGACCAGGATCGGCGGATCTGAAATTGGCTGGAATTCTTCAAACTCATAGCCACAATCTTGGCAGCGATATTCATATGTAGGCATTGCTAAGTTGAATCTCCTTGTCTGTTGTCGGCACTACCGTTACAGCAGTCTTTAACAG
>DAOWIC010000261.1 GCA_030641085.1 Calditrichota bacterium | reverse complement strand
GTATTTAGCGTTGCCGCCGGGACATACAGATATTACTATATTGGAAACGCCTTTTCCGGTAGCGGCTCGGTGGACCACATTCGAATCACGGCCATGTTTTTCCCGACCGGTTATGGCACTGTAGAAGCCAATCCGGTGTCGGGGGAATAGACCGTCGCCGCGTTGAACCGACCGAATTGAGATAGTATGAAACCAACTGTCATTCTGCTGACCCTTGTGTTGACCGCGTTCGCAGCGCGCGCCGACGATAGTACGGGCGTAATCGATGTTAGTGCTGAGAGTGACGAACGGGTTACTCAACAGGTCGTCTCCAGCGGCGGCGGCCGCGGAACATCGACGAACTACGGCCTCAGCGGGACTGTCGGACAGGCGGCGGTGGGGCGTGGCAGTTCCGACAACATCAGTCTCAGTCAGGGTTTCTGGCGGTTGTTTGTCTACGGTGGGTGCTGTCTTCTGCGGGGAGATTTCGACCACGACGGACGGATCGATGTAACCGACATCGTCGCCTGGTCGCACTGGACTTTCGGCGGCGGCGAGATTGCTCCCGTCTGCGAGGATCCGGACGGCTTCTACCCGGAGTGTGACATGGATGGTACGGGGCAGGTGGATATCGCCGATATCGTCTTCTGGGCGCAATGGGCATTCTCCGGCGGCGCCGATCCAGTGCCCTGCCCTTAGGCGATTGTTACGTCTGCCGGTCGTCCAACATGCGTATCAACTCGATCTGGCTCAACACCGCCGTCACGGCGGTCTCAACCCGCAAAGTCCAACGGCCAAGGGTACAGCGAGCAAACCCGCTGCGCTCCATCAGCTCTATCTCGAACGGGACCCATCCCCCCTCCGGTCCAATTGCCGGCAGCAACCAGCCATCGGGATGAATGCCGGCAGCATACAACGGATGATCCGACTCCGGATCGGGCAGCAGCTTGACCGGCGGCCCCAATTCGGTTTCACCGCTGATTATTGACGGCAGCGTGTCCTCAAAAAAGGGTCTAAACCGATCATGAACCGCAACCTCCGGCAGCCGGGTATGTTTTCCCTGGGAAAGTCCTTCGATCAGATATGCACGCTGATTCTGCGGCTGGATCAACGGCGACTGGAAATAGCTTTTTTCGACCCGGTTGGCCCGGACAAAATGCAGGCGCCGAACACCCATCATGGCCGATATCAGCAGAACCTTTTTCATGGTCTGCGGTCGCGGCAAGGCGCAAATCAGGTCTACCGTCGGCTGCGGATCCGGAACCGGTGTAAGTTCGTCACAACAGAGAACAACGGCGCGGTCGTCGATACTGTCAACCGCGGCGTAACCGATCGGCCCGTCCAGAATGCCGACCTCTACCCTGTCGCCGGGCACAGAGCGCAGGACAGAGCGAATATGTTCGGCGCGGTGGTCGGTCAGGCGGTAACGGTTGCCGACAGCCTCCTCGCCGGATAGAATTATCAGGTTCATACGATGCATAAAACAAAAAAAGGGACAGCCATGCAAGCTGTCCCTGGAAAATCGCGGATGCTGTCGTAGTTATCTTCTTTTCTTGTGCAAGTGGCAGTATTTCGCCGGAGGGGCAACCATCCGCTTACAGCGCTTGCCTTCCTTGGTCTTGCCCATGCAACGGACCTTCTTGACCGCCTTCTTTACAGCCTTTTTGGCGACTCTCTTCACCACTTTCTTCTTCGTCTTCTTGACAGCTTTCTTTTTTGCCTTAGCCATCCAAGAACCTCCTTAAAGTGACAGCGTTTACGTGCACGACACGTAACCGAATTATTGAAAATATTGTCAACAACAATAATTTGGATTTAAACGCGATGATGTCCACAAACGATGCCGCTATCAGCCGACGTTGCGATCCGACTCGGCAACGGAACTCTCGCTCATCGAAAGCCGATACACTTGGGTGCGCGGCGGTTCTTCGTTGACGTGCACCCCGTCACGCTTTGTTATCCGGGCCGGAGTTCCGGCCACGGTGCAGTTGGAGGGGATGTCGCGCATGACCACGAACGAGTTGGCGCCAATCTTGACATTATCACCGACTGTCACCGGTCCCAGCAATATAGCGCCGGTGCCGACGAGAACGTTGTTACCCAGAGTCGGATGGCGTTTGCCGACATGCTTGCCTGTGCCGCCGAGGGTGACGTTATGGTAGAGTACGCAATTATCGCCGATCTGTGCCGTTTCGCCTATCACCAGGCCGTTGCCGTGATCGACAAAGCAGCCCTTGCCGACTTTGGCGCCGGGATGAACCTCGACCCCGGTGATAAACCGGACCAACTCCGAAAGCAGGCGCGGGAAGAAGGGAATCCTGAGTTTCCACAGGAAATGGTTGAAACGATGACAACTGACGGCGATGAAGCCCGGGTATAGCAGAAACTCTATGTTTCTCGCGGCCGGGTCATTGCGATAAATAGCTTTGATATCTTCGATAATGGCCAGCATGGTTTTCTTCTATATTCGTCTTTTCGGTTTATTCTTCATAGAGCGCGGTGGACAGGTATCGTTCGCCGGTATCACATACAAATGTCACGACTATTTTGCCCGGTCCCAGTTCCCCGGCCACGCGAAGGGCCGCCCACAGATTGGCGCCGGATGATATCCCCGCCAGGATACCCTCCTCCCGAGCCAAGCGGCGCGATGTCTCGAAGGCGTCATCTTTTTTCACGCGAATGATTTCGTCAACCACCGACTGATCGAGATTATCCGGCACAAAACCGGGGCCGATTCCCTGAATACCGTGCGGCCCGGGTTCGCCGCCGGATAGCACCGGGGAATCATCAGGTTCAACCGCGCAAACGCGGCAACCGTATTTCTCCTTCAGCACCTGTCCGTTACCGGTGACCGTTCCGCCGGTGCCCACACCCGCCACAAGCGCGTCCAGTTTCAAATCGCCCAGATCATCGATGATCTCGATAGCTGTCGTTTGTCGGTGAATCTGCGGATTGGCGGCATTGCTGAACTGGCGCGGCTGGAAAAATCCCGGTTGTGACGTGATCTTGTCGGCCTCAGCCATCGCGCCCTTCATACCCTTGTCGCCGGGAGTCAGGACTATTTCGGCGCCGAACATCTTCAGAATCGACCGACGCTCGACACTCATCGTTTCTGGCATAGTGAAGACACATTTATAACCCTTCGAGGCAGCCACCATGGCCAGGGCGATCCCGGTGTTGCCCGAGGTCGGTTCCACGATTGTCATCCCCGGCTTGAGCACGCCGTCACTCTCGGCGGCTGCAATCATGGCCGCGCCGATACGGTCCTTGACCGAACTGCAGGGATTGAGGCTCTCCATCTTGGCGTAGATTGTCGCGGATTGATCGTCCGCCATCCGGTTGATTTTTACCAGCGGAGTGTGCCCGACGGCCTCGGTGATATTCTCAAATCTCATAATAGCTCCCTGTTAGTACTGGCCACCCCGGTACGGCCGACATTGCGAGTTTAACCTGATTCCGGCGGCGATGTTCCCAACATATATCGTGAAAGTCGGTCAATTCGCTCGGCGACATTAAGGCTTATTTGGTCCACCGTTACAGAAACCAGCAGGGTCAACCCCAGTGTCGCCGTAAATGCCTACCTCAGATCGGATTACAGGACCTGCCAGCTGGGTTGCCGCGAATCCGCGCTCGCGCCGCAATGAAGCCTGGCTATCGATTAGCGGCTGATGTCGGTCGGAGTATTCTCGGACAATTTCGGCCTCCGTTTGTTCCGGACTGTTCCGATCCATGATGTTGGATCGTTGAGGAGGCGAGAGCGGCCCGATAACACTGATGGCTGCCGGGTAGATCCTACCCTATGCCCGCAAGCGGAAAACGGTCGATTCTACCCGGTAAGAGAGTGCACTCCGCTGCCATCGGACTAACCCCATCGGCGACCGATGGTTGCGGGGCCTTCGGCATCGGAGTCCTCAGGCACGGAAGTTGCTTGGCTGCACAGTGAGCCGCATCGCCATCCTGCAAAAGCATGATGCGAACCGGGTCTACCGGAGTTCCACAGGTCTTGTAACGGAGGTTCTTATAGAATTGTCTTGACAGTCTAAGTGGCTTTACTTATCTTAGTCTGGGGTTGTGACTACCGGTGCTGTTAGGATTCAACGGGGGCAAGCTGGAGTCATTGGTTCTGGGGGGTATTGGGTACCACGATACATCTATGTCATGATTTTCTATCCACCCTCAATCGCACAGCTCGACGGTGAATTGTGTTGCCACTGATCGTGCCGATGTACCGTACTAAACAGTAGTGCATCTTTGCCGCTCAACATGGCGATTAACACATTACTAATTGAAGGGAGGTGGTCAACAGAGTCATTTCCATTTGGTAAAGACAGTGTGGCCGTCTGGCCGCGACACCAAAGGTTCTGTAACGGGCGATAGGGTAGGACCGCAGGATCTTACTCCAATGTTTCAAAAATATATAGGCCAGGCAGGGAGAACCTCAAACCCAACTTGGGTACCAGTGTCAGGTTATGAGGCCCCCCTGCGCTGATGCTTCACGGTAGAATACCTACCAATTGAAGTCAAGTTTTTACATTGTAGCAATTCTGTGCTTCTATAGTCTTGCCCGCCTCCACAATCGCCGGAAAGGAGGCAAGTGGATTCTTACGTCCTGTATCGTACCAGCGAAGTTCTTACTGTATAACCTAATTTTCGGTAAGATGTTCAGCTTAATTTAGGAGGAATGCACAGAATGTCAGATATCTTAAAGAAGACATTTTTGATCCTGGCCTGCATGATGCTCGTTGCGTCAAGCGGCTATGGTTCCGAATGGATCGTAGATGACGATGGGTCTTCCGGATCGGATTTCGCCGATCTCTCCACGGCGCTGACCACTCTGGCGCCCTATGGTGGGGACCACAATATCGTCGTCCGCGCGGGTGCGTATATTGATGAAGGTATGGTTGTGCCAGCTAACATCACCAGCATTGTGGCTGATCCTGATGTTACCTTTACCGGCACCGGCAGCACCTATTTCATCAGTCTCTCCAGCGCCCAGAGCGGTTTCACGATCTCCGGCTTCTATGTCGATAACTATACCTGGGGTGTCTACACCGCGGGTGCCGACGCTATTGTTACCGACAACTACTTCACCAACTGCGGTATCGGCGTTTACTTCCATGCCGTCGGTTGGGGTCACCAGGCCATGGACAACTGCTTTGTCGGTTGCGCCACCACCGGTCTGGACAACAACGATGGCGGAGAAGCCTGGAACGTTTGGGACCACAACTACTATGATGATTACACGGACGCTTACACTTATACCGTGAGTGGCTCGGCTGCCCTTGGTCGCGTTGACAGCGACCCGCAGACGCTCAATATGAGCGCCACCGGCCCGGCCACGGCGGAGGTGTTTGCGGACGAGTTCACGGTCGAAATCTGGTGGACAGTTCCCGACTGTGAGGCGGTCAGAGATCTTGCCGCCTACGAGTTCATGGTAACCTTCAACCAGAATCGCCTGACCTGCGAAACGGCGGTATTCGAAGAAGCCTTCTTCGGTGAGTCGGCTCCCAGCGGTGACGCTTTTTATGTCACCGGTCCGGATATCGGCACCGGTACGGTTACCTACACCGCCAGTAACCTCGTGACGCCCGTCACCGAGACCGGCCTGGTCGGTACGCTGACCTTCACCGGTAAGTTGCTCGGCAACACCGACATCACGATTTCCTCGACCTATCTTGATGGCGCGGAAAATCCGCTGGTGGTTGGTAACACTTCATACCGGGTGCGGATAAGAGACGACACACCGCCGACCTTCTCGTTCGACGGTGCGTACACCAGCGTCACCTTTGATCCGGAAATTCTGGATCCGGACAACGGCGATCGGCCGACTTATTCGGACGGTTCCACCGCCGGTTCACAGCCGAAGGTGTCGCTGTTTGTGACTATGTCCGCTGAGGACAACTATGCACTGGACAAGTTCCAGTACAGTCTTGACCAGACCACCTGGTACGACTTCAGCGCGGCTCTCTCCGGCTTGACCGGTGAAATCACCACACCTGAGTATAAGCAGCTCGCAAGCTATGTCGAAGATGATTTCACCCTCTATTGGAGAGTGCTCGACGGCCAGGGCCAGGCATCCAATGTCGTACCGTATGACTTCTCGGTCGACAAGACCGGCCCGGACGTGTCCGACCTCGTTGCGTCGGATCTCGACGACTGCATCCCGGATGCAGAATTCACCAATTCGTCGGACGTTTTCCTCAACTGGACTGACGGCGGCGACGCGGTCAAGATGGACGTCACCTACACGCCCGGCGGCGGATGGGGGACGATTGTCGATTATGTCCAACCCGATGCTCCGCTGACGATCGGTACGACCGACGGCGTGTACACGACCTACGCGCGGTTGTACGACCGGTGGGGTAACGAGGGTGCCTACGACACTGACGGCATTGAGCTCAAAACCGACGCTCCGGAACCGGCCGGCTTCACCGGCCCGACCAAAACCAAGGATCGCACGGTCAACCTCAGTGTTACCACCTGGGGTGGCGGTCATCTGGCCGTCGATTATGCGGTCTGGGAAGGTGATGCGACAGTCCCGGATTGTGACGATGCAGCCTGGCTGCCGTTACCCGGTTCTCTCAATTTCACCTATGACCTGGTAGGTGATGAGGGCGATATCGTTCTCTATCTCGCCACTCGTGACGCGGCCGGCAATGTCGGTCCGACTGCGAAGGCGCCGCTTACCTGGACGGTCGAATTGGATATGACCGCTCCCGTAATCACCGCCTTTAACATTAACGACGGTGATGCGTGCTCCGATGATGCCAGTGCCACGACGGTTACCGTTGAGTGGGATCCGGTGGTCGACGACGACGCTGCCTGGATCGGTATCAGCGGTACTTCCGGCTCCGGCTATACCTGGTTTGCGGTCACCGGCTCCGGTACGCAGACGGTCGCATACAGTATGCTGTCGCTCTGGACCGGCACCGATGGTGACTACACCCTCTATGGTGTGCTCTGGGATGACATCGATAATGTCAGCGATGAAGCCGACGATGATATCTATCTCGACGGTACCACTCCGCCGGCCTTTACGGCCGATGCGTATGATCCCGATTATGACGGCGTCGATCTCACGATCCATGCCGACTGGGCGAATGACGCCACGATCGAGGTCGAGCTTACCGGTGTCGCTACCGACGTGACGACAGTCTGGATCAGTGATGATCCTGCTTTTGCCACGTATGAGGAATACGATGTCACCGGTGCGGTTACCGATCCGATAGCCTTCACCTACACTCACCCGAATCCTGGCGAGTGTGTGGCCGGTGGTCCCAATCCGGTCCATGTGAGGGTGATGGATTGCTCCGGCCGCTATGCCGATGCCGGGGACAATATCTACTTCGACTTCAACGGGATCGTGATCAACGACTTCCTGGTGACTTCGGAGGATCCGACCGACGTTCTCTTGATCAATCTTTCAATTGACGGCGATGACAACTGTCCCGCTTTCCCCTGGAAGATGAATATCTATGAGGACGGTTATGAAGTTGATGGTACTGACTGGATCGGTTACGCCACAACCTATATCGGTCTGCCGCTGAACGCCACT
>DAOWIC010000202.1 GCA_030641085.1 Calditrichota bacterium | reverse complement strand
TTGATCAGGTCGTTAAGTTCGCTGCGTGTGGTTCGCGAAAGCAGCGACATGAGGGCGGCCACCTCGCTGCGGGGCCGTTTCCAGTTCTCCGACGAGAACGTGTAGAGCGTGAGGTATTTCACGCCAATTTCGGATGCCGCCTTGACCACTTCCCGAACCGCCTTGACGCCCGCTTCATGGCCGAAGGTACGCGGCTTGTTGCGCATGGCGGCCCAGCGACCATTACCGTCCATGATAATGGCGATATGCCTGGGGATTCGTCCGGGTTGCCGGGCGATACTCTCTTTTAACTTCTCAATGGCTGGTGACATAACTATCCGAAAGTAAAATCAACTCAGGCGTTGCGCAAGTCCTAACAATCATCATGCAGATTATACGGCCCGCAGGCGGGGCGGGATCAGCGGTGTATCCTGATATTGCTGATTGAGGATTCCCGGCGGTAGTGTCCGGTGGAAAAAAAGGCCTGTTTATCGCCAACCTCCCAGATCGAATCGGGGAAAATATAGCCTTCATGTTCGACAAACCGGAATGACCGGGAAAAATGCCTGTAGTTTGATTTGTTCGGGAAATGCAGGTATAACCACTGTAAATAATAGGCTTTTCGGTCAATCAGGGCCAGGCCAACCGGTCGGTCATCGGCAGCCGTATAACTGTCGAAACCAATAGCGATGCCGGTGCCGCCGGTATCATTGGGGAAGAAATTGCGGTCGTAACCGGAAAGAAAGATATTGGGAAAATCGAGGTCCTGCGTGGCCCGGTCGCTGGTCGGCTCAATCTGGTTTATGGCCGAATCAAGCTGACCGAAACTGAAGAAATAATCCACAACCGAAGAATCGGTTTTTTCCAGGCGACCGTGCCGATTGAACTGCTTGCGGAGGGTCTTGACCGTCATAGAATAGGCCACGCCGCCGCCAATCGGATCGCGGCTTTTGAAGGTTTCGGCGGCTCGTTTCCAGTAGAAGTCGAGAATCGGGTCGGTCTCGCTATCGTCGGCAGCCACCGCGCTGATCAGCAGCGCGGCTGTCAGCAGGAGTAAACAAAACCATTTTGGTGACATTTGTGTTGACATAATATTTCAATATACGTATGATATTTGCAGACAGCAATCGCATCTCAAAGATTTTTTTCAGACCCCAGCTACGGTTCCTGCAGACCGTGTGAGAACGCTAAACGGATTATCCGTTATATATAGATCA
Source organism: Calditrichota bacterium (assembly GCA_030641085.1). Classification (GTDB taxonomy): domain Bacteria; phylum Zixibacteria; class MSB-5A5; order GN15; family FEB-12; genus DAOWIC01. The sequence continues at coordinate 2,880 of DAOWIC010000202.1, read as the reverse complement.
TAAATGGACACAGGAGGTCTTCAATGCTGGTACAGGATCTGCTCAAAAAGCAACCCAAAACGATTATGACGGTCGGAAAGGGGACCAACGTTCTGGCCGCCATGCAGCTTCTCATCGACAATAATATCAGTTGCCTCCCGATTGTCGAGAATGACAATCGCCTGATCGGGATCATCAGCGACAAGGACATTTTCAAGGCGGTTTATGATCGGCAGGACGCCTTTGTCGCCTTCAAGGTCGGCGACCTGATGGAGACCAATCTGATTGTCGGGGTCGAGGCCGACGATATCAACTATATCGCCGGCCTGATGACCAACAACCGTATCAGGCATATCCCGATTGTCGATCGGGACAGGATTATCGGTCTGATCTCGGTGGGTGATATCGTCAAGGTCCAGATGAAGAGCATGGAGGTAGAGAACCGCTACCTGAAGCTCTATATCGACGGCAGCTATCCGGGTTAATAATACGGGATCAAGAAAAATCAGGCCTGACGGCCCGGTTTTTCACGCGATTTGATATTGGTGACGGGGGTCTGATCAGACTTCCATCACATCCTTTTCCTTGCGGCTGAGCAATTCATCAATCTCTTTGGCCAGTTCATCGGTGATCTTCTGAATCTCATCGTGAGCGTCTTTTTCCTGATCCTCGGAGATTTCCTTTTCTTTCTGCATTTTCTTGGAGTGTTCGTTGGCGTCCCGCCGAATATTGCGGATAGCGATCTTCCCCTCCTCGGCGAGATTCCTGCATTGCTTCACAAGTTCTTTACGCCGCTCCTCGTTTAGAGCCGGAATGGGAATCCGAATAATCTGACCGTCAGCCGCCGGGTTAAGGCCGAGGTCCGCTTTTTGAATGCCCTTGACAATATTGCCGACCGTGGATTTGTCAAAGGCCTGAACAACCAGCAGCCGCGGCTCCGGAGCAGTGGTCGTAGCTAACTGGTTCAGCGGCATTACCGATCCGTATGCCTCGATTTTGACCGTATCCAACAGGTGCGGTGAAGCTTTGCCGGTTCTGACTGTGGCGAACTCTCGCGAAACGGAGTCGACACTCTTTTGCATTCGAGCTCTTGTCTCTTTGTAATAATCATCAAGCATACCGTATCCTCCCGAACATGTTTATCACAATCGGATTAAAGTCGTTTATGTAATCAGCGTGCCTACGTCTTCCCCCATGACCACTTTCTTCAGATTTCCCTCGGTATTCACCTCGAGCACCCGCAGGGGAATACTGTTCTCCTTCAGCAGAGAAATGGCGGTCGAGTCGATCACCTTCAGCTCCTGGGTCAGGACATCCATGAAAGTCAGCTTCGGGTAGAAAACAGCGTCCGCGACCTTTTTCGGATCGGCCGAATAGACACCATCGACATTGGTCGCCTTGATCAGGACATCGGCCCCGATTTCCACCGCTCGCAGTGACGCGGCGGTGTCGGTCGAGAAATACGGTCGGCCGATGCCGGCCGCAAAAATGACGAGCCGACCCTTCTCCATGTGGCGCACGGCGCGTCGGCGGATATAATCCTCGGCGAAGGCCTCGATTTTGACCGCCGACATGACGCGAGTGAAAATGCCCATCTGCTCCAGGGTATCCATCATGGCCAGGGAGTTGATAACGGTTGCCAGCATGCCCATATTGTCGGCTGTAACGCGCTCCATGCCGCGTTCGGTGGCGTTTAGACCACGGAAGATATTACCGCCCCCGACAACGATGCCGATTTCGACACCGAGATCCTTGATCTCTTTGACCTGGCGACAGATAGATTCGACAGTGGGGGTGTGCAGACCGAATCCGAGGGGGCCCATCAGGGCCTCCCCGGATATTTTCAGAAGTATTCTCTTAAAAGCCGGTGAATGATCGTCGGTATCCATATTATTCACCAAGGCGGAAACGGGCGAATCGCTGGACATGCATATTTTCGCCCAGCGAGGCGATCATGTTTTTGACATAATCACCAACCGATATGCCGTTGTCCTTTACATACGGCTGTTCGAGCAGAACAACCTCGGCGTAGTATTTCTCAATCCGGCCATCAACAATCTTATCAACGATTTTTTCCGGCTTACCGTCGTTAAGAGCCTGCTGGCGGTAAATCTGGCGTTCTTGTTCGATCAATTCCTGGTTGAGTTCCTCGCGATGCACACACGCGGGCGACGATGCCGCAACGTGCATAGCCAGGTCGCGTGCGAAAGCCTTGAACTGGTCGGTGCGGGCGACAAAATCGGTCTCACAGTTGACTTCGACCATGACCCCCAGCTTGTCGCCGGTGTGTACATAGGTGGCGATAACGCCCTCTCTGGTCTCACGTCCCGCCTTGGAGGCCGCCTTGGATATGCCTTTTTCACGCATGTAAGTGATGGCTTTGGCAAAATCGCCACCGGTTTCCGCCAGCGCTTTTTTGCAGTCCATCATGCCGGCGCCGGTTTTATCGCGAAGCTCTTTGACCATTTTGGCAGAGATATCCATAATCCTATTCTTTCTTGTCAGTGTCTTTTGTTTGATCAGCGGAAGTATAAGTCGTCAAAGCAGCAGCCGACTCGTCCTCTCCCATAGCCTCGACCATTTCGTTGGACGCCTGGTTCTTGGCCTCGACGATGGCGTTCACCAAATGGCGAAGGAGAACGCGAATTGATTTGATGGCGTCGTCGTTACCGGCGATCGGGAAATCAATCGGATCCGGGTCGGCGTTGGTGTCGATGATAGCCACGATCGGAATACCGAGCTTGGAGGCCTCGGCCACCGCGATCTGTTCCTTTCGGGCGTCGACGACAATCACCAGGCCGGGCAGGAAATTCATTTCCTTGATACCGCCAAGGACTTTTTCGAGCTTGATCGCGTCGTTTTCGAAACGAGCACGTTCTTTTTTGGTGAACTTCTCAAACG
>DAOWIC010000122.1 GCA_030641085.1 Calditrichota bacterium | reverse complement strand
CAACAATATTCGCGTCGACTCGACCGAAGTGGGCGTCGGTGAATATGATGTTGATACGACGGTCGTTCGCTCGTGGGGCGGAGTTACACGTTATTTCAATTCCCGCGTGGACAACAAGAGGGCGCAGTTGTTCGAAGTGCGCGCCCGGGGCAGCCATGGCCTGATCCACTTTGATTTCGGCAAGATCAATGAGGATATCAATCACAACTCCATACCTGATTCCGAGGACCTTCCGCCCAACGGTGACGGCAACGGCGCCGTGGACGACTTTGAGGATAACGGTATTGACGGCCGGGCCGATTCGCTGGAGGCAGGCTATGATCCGGTCACCAATCCCGATCCGGCCGGTGACAACTGGTACTTCCAGGGAGAGGGCAAATGTCCCGTGCCGGGCGGCTGTGACGCCCTGAATTGGGATGACGATTCCCTCTATTATGAATTCATCAACGGCACCGAGGGCAATATCAAAGACCCGACCGTGGTCGGCGTGCCGGACAAGGAAGCACTTTCATCCGGTGCCGGTTTTGAGACCAACGACGCCTACTACTCCTTTATGCTCGATATCTCGTCCGATGAGTACCTGGTTGAAAACTCCGAGCTGAACGGCTGGCGGACCTACCGCATCCCGATCCGCGACTCCCTGCTCGCCGAGCAGGTCGTATCGTCATCGAGCCTCACGCCGAGCTGGGATCAGATATCCCATGTCCGGGTCTGGTTCGAGTCGGCCGATCTGTCACCGATCGATCCCCGGCCGGATACAATCGAGGTGGCCGCCTGGTACTTCGTGCAATCCAACTGGCAGGACTCGGTAATCTACAGTCCGCTCTCCGACAGCTCGACAACCTTCTACGTTGCTTCGGTCAGTGAGGACGAGAACACTAATTTCACCGCTCCCCCGGGGGTTGAGGCTTATACCGACCCTGCTACCGATATCGTTGAGGCCCAGCGCGCGCTGCTCCTTAATTTCGAGAGTCTCAACCATCGCGACACAGCGCTAGCTACAAAAGACCTTATTTCAGTCGACCAGTACTCCGGTTATCGCAACCTCGAAATGTACGTCAACGGTCAGATCGATGAGGCGGATGCGGGAAAGATTAAATTCTTCTTCCGGATCGGCGAAGACGCGGAAAATTTCTACGAATATAACGCCCTGCTCTATCCCGGGTGGGATGAGCGCAATTATGTCAATATCGATTTTAACGAGATAACCGGTCTCAAAGACTACTACCAGCAGAATCACGGTACCGCCGAGGCGGTCGACACTGCCGACGGCAACTATCGCATCTTCGGCAGGCCGAATATCAATCAGATCCTCTATTTTGCCGCCGGGGTATTGAATACGGACACAACTGAGACTGTCGACGGCGAGGTCTGGATCGACGAGTTGCGTGTGACGAATGTGCGTAAGGATGTTGGTACCGCCGGTCGCGTGACTGTCAAGGGCAACATGGCCGACCTGCTGAACTACAACTTCTCTCTCACTTCGCGGGATCCTTATTTCCGCGGGATATCATCCGCCACGCGCGGTGGTTCCGCCAACAATCTTGGCAGCGGCCGGACCGAGACCAGGTACAATTACGGCGTGACGCTCAATATCGATAAGGTGCTGCCCCGCTCCTGGGCGGCCCGCCTGCCGGTGACATTCAGTTATTCCAAGGCGACCTACACGCCGCTGCTGCGCAACAACTCCGATATCGTGCTGCCGGAAGAGATCCGCGAAGAAGAACAGGAGATAAGCGAGTCCAAGTCGGTCTCAGCCTCGGCCTCGTTTAGGCGTGCCGGCAAAAACCCGCTGTTCAGCCTGTTTTTGAACCGGCTAAAAACGTCGTTTTCCTATCGTCGCACTGACCAGAAGTCGGTGACCCGGCCATTCAGCTTCGGCGAGAACTATAACGCCAAGGCGGATTTCGATCTAGGCATACCCAAACCCCCGTCTCTGCCGATCTTTTTCTGGACCAAGCCGATTCCGATCCTGAAAAAGATGTCGGCCTCACGTCTGTCGATCTACCCGGAACGGTGGAAGACCTCGGCCAATTACAGCCGCAACCTGAGTGTCAGTGATGATGTCAACCTCACCCGGTTGTCATCGATCAAGCGCGATTTCACCGGCCGAATGGACCTAAGCTACAAGATGTTCGAAAATCTCAGTGTAGGTTTTACCTATGATACTCGGCGCGACATGAGCAACCTGGATCAGGTCAATCTTTCGCTGAGTAATATCCAACTCGGCCTCGAAACACACTACGGCCAGCGACTGAATGTTACCTACGATCCGAAGCTGTTTGCTTTCCTGACTACGCAGGTAAACTACCGCGCGAACTACTCCGACGACTGGGACCGCAGTTCCTCATCACGACGGTCATCTCTGTCGAGAAGCACGGGCGTCAGCGGCCGTTTTGACCACATTAAATTCTTCGGCGGAAAGGGATCGGCGGGTGGTGGTCGCACGTCGCAGCGGCGTCGCCGGGGCGAGACCACGCAGCGGAGAAATGTCCGCGGCGGCGGTCAGGCTAAGGATGCCGACGACGGCAAGCCGTTCTATGATCCGCCACTGGCGGCATTGAGATTCCTGACCGGCTGGATAACCCCGATCTCATACTCGTACAGCGAATCGTTCAACAACTCGCTGCCGGGCATGGCCGAACGTCCGAACTGGCAGTACCTGGTCGGTTTCAAGGATGAACCGGATGTCGCCGTCGTGCCCGAGAATACCAGGTCGCAGTTGTCGACCGAAGGACAGTCGTACGAGGCATCCACCGGGTTCTCAGTGTTCGGCGGGATATTCACCGATGTCAAGTTCAAGCAGACGGTCAGCCGTGACCTGATCAAACAGGGACAGCGATACGAAAACACATCGACCGGGTGGCCGGAGCTCAGCATTCGCATTCAGAAATTCAAAAGATTCCCGCTGATAAAGAAGTACTTGAACAAATTCATTGATGTCTTCTCGCCCCGGACCGGCTACAACCGTCAGCAGAAAGAGACGCGCGACATCGACGGCGGCTTTTTGATATCGCGCTCCACGGCCATCAACCGCAGCCCGCTGCTGGCGCTCAACTTCAAGCTGTTCAGGTCCATGTCCCTGTCGGGATCGATCCAGTTGACCAATGATCATATCGAGAAATTCAATCCGAGCAGCGGCGCGGTGCTGTCGGAAACCAAGAGCACGAAGCAGGCTATTTCCTTTGCCACCCGTTATTCGTTCAGTTCGCCGAAGGGTATTACGCTGCCGTTATTCGGCAACGTAAAGTTCAAATCGACCGTCAGCATCGATCTGAACGTTAAGATGAACGAAAATAAGTCGGAAACATCGAACAGCGGCGGCCCTTTCCGTACCTCGGTAGACAAATCCGACTTCTCCTTCTCGCCGGTGATCTCCTATACCTTCAGCCAGCAGATCAAAGGCGGTCTCACCCTGAGGTGGCAGGACACAACCGACAACTATAAAAACAAAAAGAACCACACCCGCGAAGTCCAAATCTGGACTGAGATCAGGTTCTAATCTTTTCATTTGACTTGAGGTGTCAATTTCTTGAAATTGACTGCATGAAAACATCCGTAAAATCTCTGTCTTATCTATCATTTATAATGTTGTTGCTATCCGGTTGTGCCGGTTCGCCACCGGAGCCACCAACATTTGATGCTGCGCGGTCATATGATTACATCGTCCAGCAGGTCGAGTTCGGACCGCGTGTTCCGGGATCGGAGGCCGCCGCCGATTGTCGCGCGTGGTACTACGATCATTTCAATCAGCTCGGGCTGGAAGTGGATTCGCAACCGTTTGTTTATCTCGATCCGTATTCAGGTAATAATTTGAATATGGTGAATGTTATTGTCTCATTTCGCCGACCGGGGCAGGAGGACCAGAGGGGCATCCTCCTACTGGCACATTACGACAGCCGGCCGCGTACCGATTATGCTACCGATCCGGCGCTGAAGGACCAGCCGATAGACGGCGCCAACGATGGCGCCTCGGGCGTGGCGGTATTGATGGAACTGGCGAACCTGCTGGTCGAGACACCGCCACCGGGCAATGTTGATCTGCTCTTGGTCGACGGCGAGGACTGGGGCAAAGTGGGCGATCTGCAGAATTACATGCTCGGCTCGCGCGAATTTGCGCGCCGCGGTATTCGCAACCGGTATATGTTCTGTCTGGTGATAGACATGATCGGCGATGCCGATCAGCAGATTTATCGTGAGGTGCTGTCGGACACTTATCATCAGGGGTTAAACGATATGGTCTGGGGTGTGGCCGCAAGGCTCGGTGTGACGACGTTCCGTGACTCGGTGAAATATCATGTCTATGATGATCATCTGGAGATCAACGGCGCCGGCGTGCCGGCTATCGATATCATTGATTTCGATTACCCCTACTGGCACACCGAATTCGACACGCCCGACAAGTGTTCGCCCGAGGCGCTCGACAATGTCGGCCGGGTATTACTGGAAATAATCTACAAGCCTTCGTTGTGGCCAAAAAGCTGATAAAACAGATGCGCGACTTCCCGTCGGTGGAAGAACTGCTGCAGGAAAAGAAGCTGTCCGGCGGCAGCCTGGCTCTGCCGCGGCCGCTGGTGGCCGAGATCACCAAACAGGTTGTGGCCGAGCAGAAAAAGCTTTTCAAAGAGAAAAACGAGGAGACAACGGTCGCCCGGCTGGTTGACGCAGTCATGAAGGAAGCTCGCCGGTTCAAGCGATCGGAAATTTCCCGCGTCGTTAATGCTACTGGTATTGTCGTGCACACAAACCTCGGTCGCGCGCCGCTTTCTGATGACCTCTTCGATGCGATCAAGAAGACCGTCACCGGCTACGGCAATATCGAATTCGACATGGCT
>DAOWIC010000248.1 GCA_030641085.1 Calditrichota bacterium | reverse complement strand
TCATACCCGGCATCTTCATATCGACCAGTGCCACCGGCGCGAAAATAGTATGGTACTGTTCGAGCGCCTCCTCCCCGCTCCCGGCCGTGAACACCTCGTAACCGTTCTTGCCGAGGTAACCGGATAGCAACTCGCGCTGACTCGCTTCATCGTCAACCAGAAGCAGTTTCCGCTTTTTCATATGAATAAACCTAAGGTATCCTTGCCGGACTGACAAACAAAAAAAACCCGCCGGCAGGGCGGGTTCTTCTGACAGTTTTTCAGGACCGTTCACTCACCGGAACCGATCAAAACCCTTATCCCGGCGTGGATATCGAAAGTGGCTACGTCGGATCCAAAGACATAAGTGTTGCCTTCGTAATTCGCCTCGACATCGGATGTCGACGCGATATGGTAATTAGCCTCAAGGAAAAGTCCGCTGTAATCGGAGGTGTAATAGAACAAGCCGGCTCCGAAACCGAACGCCAGCGCCGGATCATATGATAGCTGGCGGTAGCGATCGCCGTTTTCATTCGATACAAAGGTCGCAAACTTGACATTTTCCAGGCCAACATGACCCTTGACATAAGGCGAGAAGTTCGACTCCATCGGGAAATAATACTTCAAATACAGATTTGGATTGTATAGACGGTGCTTCATGTCGGAAGCGACATCATTGGCGTCGATGGCGAATTCGGAGAAATAGAAGTTGATGCCGACTACGATACTTTCCGTGGCGAAGTAACCCAGTTCGAAGCCCAGCTCGTAACCGGTTTTGGCCCCGAGAGTATCATTCCAGTCGGTGATATCGCCGCCGGGCAGGCCCAGCCCACCGTAGAAAGTAGCCTCCAGAACATCGCGCTCGTAATCTTCATCATCCTGGGCAAACACCGAGCCACTCAAAGCAACCACCAGAAAGACAGCCAGACACGTCAGGGTTAGCGCATTTTTCATTTTCTTGTCCTCAAAATTGTCCTTATTCTTCTCCTTAAGCGCCTGCGAGAGCGCCGGGATTACCCAACATCCGTCTGAGACAGACAGAAATATGAAGAAAACAATTATCAGACGCTTTGTCAACCCATTATGTCCAATCATTTACCGCCTGAGAAAAGAGGAATCCAAGGTACAATTTGATTCAATCTTAACACTGGGAATCTCGGCTGAGGACACTCACCAGGCGCTGCGCGATATCGTCCAAAAAACAGTTTGAGTTTTGCCTCGGTTTTCTGTATAATTTCACCTTTAATTGATCTTTGGGGAAAGTATGAAAGTGTTAGTAATCGGCTCCGGAGGGCGCGAGCACACCCTCGTGTGGAAGCTGAAACAATCGAAGAGAGTCAGTAAGATATTCTGCGTGCCCGGCAACGGCGGTATCAACCAAATTGCCAAGTGCGTAAACATCAAGGTCGACAACAGCCGTGCCCTGGCTGATTTCGCCGCGCGCAACAAGATCGGGCTTACCGTTGTCGGACCGGAGGCACCCCTGGCGGGAGGGATTGTCGATGAATTCCAGCGACGCAAGCTGAAGATATTCGGCCCGGACAAAAAGGCCGCCCAGTTGGAGAGCAGCAAGGTCTTCTCCAAGGAATTTATGCGCAAGTATCATATTCCCACCGCCCCGTTTAAGGTCTTTACCACGGCTGCCGAGGCAATCGGTTTCTGTCGATCGGTCCAGTTTCCGGCCGTGATCAAAGCCGATGGTTTGGCGGCCGGCAAAGGCGCTATTATCGTCAAGAACTTCGAGCAGGCTCAAAACGTGGTTGAAGATATTATGCTCAAGCGAGTTTTTGGCGACGCCGGGGATCGCGTTCTTGTCGAGTCTTTTCTCTCCGGCCAGGAGGTCTCGATCATGGCGATCGCCGACGGCAAGACAGTGGTGCCGTTTTTGTCGAGCCAGGATCACAAGCAGGCGTTCGACGGTGACCGGGGACCCAACACCGGTGGCATGGGAGCCTACTGCCCAACCAATTTCGCGACCCACGAAGTCATGGAGCAGATCACCGACCATATCCTGACGCCTACTATTGAGGGTATGGCCAAGGAAGGGTCTGCTTACAAAGGTGTGTTGTATGCCGGTCTTATGCTGACACCGGCCGGGCCGAAAGTGCTGGAATTTAATTGCCGCTTTGGTGATCCGGAAACCCAGGTGGTGTTACCGTTGTTAAAAACAGATCTGGTGGATCTGATGATGGCCAGTGTGAGTCACAAATTATCGTCGTTCGGCAAACTGGCCTGGCGCAATGAAACCGCTGTTTGCGTGACGATGGCGTCGAAAGGTTATCCGGGCAGATACAGTACCGGCGTGAAAATAACAGGGCTGAACGAGATTAAGGACAGCAACTGCTATGTCTTTCATGCCGGGACGCAGCAGAAGGAGAATCAGTGGTTTACTGCCGGCGGGCGCGTTCTCGGCGTCACCGGCTGGGATAAGGATCTCAAGCTGGCGCTCAACCGCGTGTACCGAACGGTTAATAAAATCCGTTTTGACGGGGCGATGTTTCGTCGAGATATCGGCTTCAGAGCCTCCAAACCGGTTAACAAATAGGTTCAAAAATGCCAAAAGTACTTATTGTGATCGGCTCCACATCCGACCTGGAATATGCCGAGAAATGCCGGGATCAACTCACGGCGCTTGAGATCGAAAGCGTCATCGAGGTCTCATCGGCGCACCGTCATCCGGAGCGCACCCGGCAGTTGACAGCCGAGGCCGAAGCGAACGGCTTTGACACGATTATTGCCATGGCCGGATTATCGGCGGCGCTGCCCGGTGTGGCCGCGGCCCACAGCAATCTTCCGGTCATTGGCGTACCCCTGCCGGCTGCCCTGGGCGGGCTGGATTCGCTTCTGTCGGTTACTCAGATGCCGCCGGGGATTCCGGTCGCGGCGGTGGCGGTCGGTTCGCCGGGAGCCAAAAACGCAGCCGTGCTGGCGGCCAGAATTCTGGCCCTGAAGCACCCGGCTGTGAAAGTTGCCCTTGAGAAACATCGAAATTCTCTTTAAAAAAAACCGGATCAGTATTCGTCTGAAATTGTATGAAAAATAGAAATAAACGAGAGGAGAAATCATGGCTAAAGCCAAAAGACTAAACCCCTCATCCTGGACTCTGGCTTCCACCACGCTGCTGGTCGTCCTGATGGTTTTCGCCAGCGCCTTTGCCGACACGGAAAAGGCGAAGGAGCACTTCAACGTCGGCCTAAACCTGGAGCAGAGTGGCGACCTGGAAGGCGCCCTGGGCGCTTATAAGGCCTGTATGGGCGAGGACGCCGATTTTGTCGACGCCTATGTCAACATGGGTGCCATCTATTTCAAGCAGAAACAATACGACATGGCTCGTGACGTGTTCAAAACAGCCACCGAAAAGGATGCCAACAATGTTGACGCCTTCGCCAACCTCGGTCGGGTTGAGTATACGCTGAAGAGATATGTTGAGGCCGAAACCGCTTTCAAGGCGGCCCTGGCTTTAAACGATGGCGACGCTGCTTTGCACAAAGACCTCGGTAAGGTCTACTACAAGAAGAAAAGTTACGCCGACGTTATCACCACCTTCACCAAATGTCATGAGTTGGGTGGCGGCGACTATTCCACCTGGTTCATGCTGGGCAAGGGGCACCAGAAAAAGAACGAGAATGACCGGGCTGTCGCGGCATACAAGAAGTCGATCGAGCTGAAAGCCAACAATTACAACTCGCTTTCGGCGCTGGGCCAGATATATCTTAACCAGCAGAAATTCAAATCAGCGGCAAGCAATTTCAAGGCCGCAATGAAGGCCGCACCGTCGAAGTACCAGGCGGCTTACAACTACGCTATCGCGGTTGAATCGCAGGATCCGCAGGCCTACAACACCAACATCGCCAACTGGCAGAACTTCGTCAACATCGCCAAGAAGAACCCCAAGGCCAAGGCTCAAGTGGCAAACGCCCAGAACCACGTGAAGGAACTCAAAGACGCCATGGCCCAGGCGGAATTGCAGTAAACAGTCCACTGGTTTGAGAAGTTACATATCGACAAAGCCCCGAGGTCACTCGGGGCTTTTTGTTTTGTGCTGGAATCGATGCAAAATGAAGTGCCGCCAGGGGGAGGTACCGGCGGCACTTTCGACAAGTATGGCGGATTCGGGTTTATCGGTCAGCGCGTTTCACGCCGTTAGCGGGCGAATTCCACGCGCTCGAAATCTTCCCATTCGACCTCAATCTCTTCTCCATCCGAGGTCATGATAAATATCCCTTTGTTGTCCTCATCAACATCATTGGATCCGGACAGACGGAACGTCCGACCATCGGAGACAGTTACGAGCGCCGAGCGGTATGACTTTTTCTCAATCGACTTGATCAGACCGAACTCGATATCAAATTCAACATCGCGATTCTCGCCGTCGAGGATTTCCCATGTGAATTCTTCGTCGTTATCCCACCGGATCTCGCCGGTGTAGCTTTCGCCGTCTTCCGCGTGAACTGTTCCCTTGATCCGGCGACCGCCATCAAATTGATCATACGTGACCGGCTTAATGCCTTCCTTAAACACGATTTCGTCGAAATCATCCCATTCGACCACTACCTGCCCGAAAGCCGGATCAGAGATAGTAATACCGCGGTTGCTGTCATCGACGTCGTTGGTACCCTTCAGCAATAACTCATCGCCGTTTTTCAGCCGTATTACGGCTCCCGATGACGAGTATCGTTCGATACTGTCAATTTT